>JAFVYT010000138.1 GCA_017508505.1 Clostridia bacterium | reverse complement strand
CTCTATCCCCAATCAATCAGTCCAACGGGGGAGCGGAGCCTCCCTCCGGGAGGGAGGTGTCACCGCACGGTGACGAAGGGAGCCCGCGTGCGTAACTGCACGCACCTTGTAAGAATCCAGCGCACCTTCTTACCAATAAAAAAAGAAATCCCCCCGTCGCGGGGGATGTGGGGTTTCACCCCATACCCCACCAAACTTTTTTGAAAAAAAGTTTGGATCAAAAAACTTTATGGTTTATTTCTTCTTTTCCTTCTTCAAGGGAGAAGGCACGACTTTCTTGAATTGTTCTCTTCAAGAGGTGCTTGCACTTTTTTGAAAAAAAGCTTGGATCAAAAAACTTCAAAGTTCATTTTTTCTTTTTTCTGCTTCTATACAGAAAGGATAAACCTGAAAGCTTTTTGGAATCCAAAACCTTTTTCTCGAAAAAGGTTTTGGTGGGTTGCAGGGCAAAGCCCTGCGAATCCCCCGTCGGGGCAACGCCCTGCGAAACGCACGCAAAGAAAAAGCCTCCTGCGCCAAACGGCGCATGAGGCTAACGTAAGCGTGACAAACAAAACCGACATAGAGAAAGGCCCTCCCTTACGGGAACAAGCTCCTCGACTCCCCCACAGCAAAGGCAAGTGCTTCTCTCTCGGGTCAGGCATAGCACTCCCTCCCGAGGGTGCGGGACAATCAAAATCTCGTCCCCCTCGCTCCAGCCCATTTCCCTCAAAGCATCCTTCGGAAGCCCGATCCTCCTCAGCGAGTCGATCCTCCGTTTCACCATAGTGCCACCTCTCTATGGGGATTATATCCCCTTAATAATCGAGATTATAACCCCCATAATAAGAATTGTCAAGGGGGTGAAGAAATGATCGTATTCGATCCGCTGTGGAAAACGCTTGAGGCCAAGGGGAAGAGCACCTACTGGCTTCGGGAGAAGTGCGGCATTGACAGCAAAACGGTGCGCAGACTCCGCGCAAACGAAAATATGGAAACGAAAACGCTCAACAAGCTCTGCGCCGCGCTGGACTGCGGTCTCGAGGACGTAATGGCCTATCGGAAAGACTAAACCGGCCCCGAGGCGGGGGTTTATGGGGCTTTGCCCCGACGGGGGCTTTATGGGGCTTTGCCCCATACCCCACCAAGGGGACTTTTTGAAAAAAGTCCCCTTGGAACCCCCAAAAACTTTAAAAACTATTTTTTTCCATCTGCTCCAAGAAAGAAAATCCACCTAAAGCTTTTTGGGAGGTTTGGAACCCTTTTTCTCGAAAAAGGGTTCCAAGAAAGGGTTCCAAGAAAGGGTTCCAAGGAAAAACGCAAGAAAAAAAGACCACCTCGTAGGGTGGTCTTTTTTGTTGCGATCTTATTTTGCGCCAAGGTCGATGGCCATGCAGTAACGAACACCGATACCGCGTACGGTATCCATACCCATACCGTCCTTGAGCTCGCCCTTACCGTTAACGCCTGCAGCAAACTGGGTTTGACCGTCCTTCTTACCGAGGTCTCTCAGGTAGTAAGCGGTGCCCTTGTCGCCCACGCTGGGCTTAACGGACAGAGACTTTGCGTGCTCGTTGGGCTCAGCCAGAACGTAGCCCTTCAGAGCCTCGTCGGCAAGCATAGCCTCGATCTCTGCAACGGAGGGAACCCAAACCTTAGCCTTAGCCTCTCCCTCGGGAACTGCGATGGTGGTCTCAAGGATGCTGGCCTTCTCGGCAGCGGAGAGCTTCATGGAGAACAGATTGTAGAATGCCTCAGCGGTGGTCTTCAGGTTGCTGTCTTCCCAGGTATTCTTAGCGCCCCAGCCCATGGGGTTGTCCACTACGTCGCGCGTCATAACGTAAGCGATCTTGTGGGTTTCGTTGCCGATCTTCTCTTCCTTCACCTGGAGAACGACCCAAGAGATCTTCTCACCGGTGTATTCGCCGAATTCAGCAACGCTGCCGACCTTGAACATAGCAAGCTTGCCGTTCTTCTCGTAGAGGCTCTTCACTCTCTCTTCGGGGGTGATTTCGGTGCCGTCCTTCTTGAAGGCGGAAACCCACTTGGTATCCTCGATGAGCTCGGCGGCCTCAACGTAGCGACCCTGCTCGCAGAGTACGTTCTCTACGTATGCCTCAACGATGGCACACTTGGTCTCGCCATCCATAAAGAATGCCGTGGTGGAAGCCTTGTAGGCTGCCTCATACTTGTTTGCGTTGTAATTGTTTGCAGCGTTGGAGCCGGAAATGAAGCCGACCAAAAGGAATGCAACAACGCCAACCACCAGAACGGCGGCAACGATGATGGAAACCAGCGTGGTGGGGAAAGGCTTCTTTTCGCCCTTTTCCTTCTTTTCTTCGGGAACAACTGCTTCGATCTTCTCTGCAGCTTCCTCGGCGGGAACCTTCTTTTCTTTTTCTGCCATAATTTCCTCCTTAAAAAATCACATAGGATGAGTTAACAATATTATATCGAAACTTAGGCGATTTGACAATTCAATTGTTTTACTAAATTTTTGTTAAAACTTTGTGACTTATTACCAAAAATGCACGATTTTTCCTTCTTTTTCCCTTTCAGGGCTCCTCGCTTTCGGTCAGGAGCGCCAAAAGGGAAGCCCGCTCCTCTCCTTCGGAAAACAGTGCGCCGTCAGCCTCCGGGGGCTCCTTCGGCTCTGCCTCGGGGGAGATGTGAAGGGAAAGCTCTCCCTCCAAAAGATTCTCCTTATTCCGCTCAAAGCGGGAAAGGCACAGACGGATGCTCTTTTTTTCCTTATATTCCTCCACGGTGCCGCCCACGTTCCATTCTCCCTCGGGCGTAATGAGCCGCATTCCTACGTCCCCTCGGGCTCTGCCCCAGGAAAAGCGCACCTCGCCGCTCTTTTTCTCTGCAAGATAGGTATCGGAGGAGTCCGTCAGCTCATAGGAGAAGGTGCGGATGAACGCCTGCTCGGAGTCGTCGGTGACGGCTCCCTTGGCGCGCAGGACCAGCTCCTCCTCCCCGTCGGGGGACAGGGTCAAGGTCAGGCTCTGCTCCTCCTTTGCGGGCTTCTCCCCCAGAAACAGGGACAGGGAAAGAGTCGCGCCGTCCCACTCCCCCTCCAGGCCGAAGGCGGCCACAACACCGCCGCAAACGTAAAAGTCCAGAGTCAGCTCGCTCTCCTCCGCCGCCTCGCAGAAAGCCTCCAGCGCCTTGTCAGCAAGGAGCGCCTCCGAGGAAAGATGTACCCCCTCCACGGCAGGAAGAAGAGAAAGCATCAGATCCAGCCGCGCACCGAGGGCGGCACGGCTCGCCTCCTTTTCCAAGGCACGGGTCAGGGTCTTGGCACACGCCGAGAGCCGTTCCGAGGAAAGAGAAATGCGATAGCGGGTGGCGCTTTGTTCGCTTTTTCCCAAAAGCTCGGTTTTTTCCCGCTCCACGGAGGGCTTTGCGGCACGATAGAGCTCGTCCGTCAGATTCTCCATGCTCTTTTCATCGGAAAGGGCGGGGTCGCTTGCGGCCAAAAACAACGGCATCAGAGCCGTTTCCTCGCGGCCTGCCTCGACAAAGGCGCTCTCGCACCACGCGGCGTAGGCACCCACGCGCTCATCGGAGAGCACGTCCTCGAGAAGCGAGGTCTCCAAAACGACCTCGTCCCCGCCGGCATAAAGACCCACGTCCTCGCCGCCCTTCTTCATCTCAAGGCTCGCCCCGTCGGGGAGGGCGGCCTCATACTGCAGAGATAGGCCGTCCCCCTCCACCGAAAGGCTTCCGGACTGCAGAGCGGAGCCCACGAAGAGGAGCACGTTCTCCTTTTTCGCCCAGATCTTCTCCGTTTTTTCCAAGGCTCGGGAAAGCGCCGACGCGGGAGAAAGATAGGAAAAGAGCCCCACGAGGCTCACCACGGTGAGCGCCACCGCCAAAAGGGGAAAGATTCCCCCGGGTCGGTGTGCTTTTCTCTCCCGATTTCCCTGTCCGTTCATCAACCTGCCTCCTTGATTCGTCTTTTTTCTATCATAACAAATGTCGCAAAATAAGTCAAGAAAACCACGGCCCCGACCTTGACTTTCCACTTTTTTCTATGGTACAATGAGCCAAACAAACGAAAGGGGTTTCTTTTTATGAAGCTTGTATTCGATCTTGCCATTTCCGGCAACAATGCCCGCAACAGCGAGGGCTCCTTCATCCGTTTAAAGGACGGCAGCATTCTCTTTGCATACAGCCGCTACTGCTCCGCCAGCTGGCGGGACGAGGCCTCCTGCTCCATCGCAGGCATCCGCTCCCTTGACGAGGGAGAGACCTGGTCCGAGCCCGAGATCCTTGTAAAGTCCTCCGACTTCGGCGTAGCCAACATTATGAGCGTCTCCGCTCTGCAGCAGCAAAACGGCGACGTTGGCCTCTATTTTCTCATTAAGGAAAACGACGGCCACACAAGCTTCGGACGTGCCCTCTCCGCCGACGGGGTACACTTTACCCCCGAGCGCTGCGAGATGCAGGCACCCCTTTCCTACTACGTGGTGAACAACGACCGCTTCCTGCGGCTTCAGGACGGGCGCATCGCCGTCCCCGTCGCCATGCACGCCTTTTACGGCTACGGCAAGGCAGACGGCTTTTCCTCTGCCACGGTTCTGGTCAGCGACGACGACGGCAAGACCTTCTGCATCACCCCCTGCCGCCTGACGATCCCCGCCTTGAACCAATCGGGTCGCGGTATGCAGGAGCCGGGCATTTACCAATACAGCGACGGCACCGTATACCTCTGGGCACGCACCACCGCGGGCTTCCAGTACGAGTGCTTCAGCCGCGATCTGTTCCAAACCTTCACCACGCCTCAGCCCTCTCCCTTCTCCTCTCCTGCCTCGCCCTTGGAGATTGCCGAGCACGAGGGTGTTCTCTACGCCGTCTACAATCCCGCACCCAGCTACAACGGTCACACCCGCACCTCCGCCTCGGCCAAT
This sequence comes from Clostridia bacterium, assembly GCA_017508505.1. The sequence goes on along the minus strand of JAFVYT010000138.1, from coordinate 1,761 downwards.
CGCACCCCGCTGGTGGTGAGAAAGAGTCTGGACGAGGGAAGAAAATGGTCCCTGCCCACCGTCATCGAGGGGGACAAGCGGCGCGGGTACTGCTACCCTGCTCTCTTCTTCACCCGCGACGGCGCGATGCTCTGTGCCTACTGCCGCGGCGGCCTCCCCGAGGAGGAATTCTGCCTGCAGCGCATGGGCATCACCAAGATCCCCCTGGAGGAGATCTGCCCCACCGCCGAGACCGACAAGCCCACTCAATGCTGGTTCGTGGACGACAAAAACGTATAAAGAATACAAAAAAGGAATCCGTTGCAATGCAACGGATCCCTTTTTTTCGTTATTTGAGTTATTTGAGCACTTCGCTTCGCAGGTATCGGACCAGCTCCGTAGCCATAACCGTGTGTCCCGCAGTGGAGGGGTGGTTCTTGCCGCCCGCGCGATTTTTGGTCACCTTCAAAAGATAGGTGCCCTCGGACTCGGCCGTGGCCTTAAACTCCTTTTCCCAAGTGGTGCTCATCATCCCGTACAGCAAAACGATCTTTACGTCCTGACCGTGCATCTCGCGGATCAGGCGGATCTGATCCTTCAGGGCATCCTCGAAGGTGGCGAAGGGGACGGTGCCGTTCTCAAAGCTTTCCTTCACGTTGGAGGCGCTGTCGTTGGTGCCGAGGGCGAGGACCACCACGTCCGCACGGCGGGCGGGCTGATAGGACACAGGCTCCTTGGCAAAGCCGTTCTGATAAGGATAGAGCTGATTCATCGTCTTAGGGCAGGTGGAAACGCGGAAGAAGCCGCAGCCCCCGCGGGCCACCACGGAATAGTCCGCCCCCAGCTCCACGGCGGTGCGATAGGCGTAGGAGTTGGTGGCCTTATGGATGGCATCTCCCTCCACGTACTGCATTTCCGTATATTTGCCTGCGGTGATGCTGTCCCCCACAAACTCGATGTAGACGTCGCTCTCGGGGGTGGCGTGAATCGAATCCTCCTTGCCGATGAGGTACACGGCCTTCAGGGCCATCAGCTCACCCGCCTTGGTGGCGTCCGTATCACGGACGATCCGCAGGGTATGCACCCCGTTGGGAACCGCATCCGCAATGCGGACGGTGCGGGAGCGGCCGACCCCGGTCACAATGCGCTCTCCGGGCTGTCCGTCGATATAGACCTGAAAATAGGTCTTGACGTCGGCGCTGTACTCCAAAAGCACCTCTCCGCCGAACTCACCCTCCAGCTCAAAGCCGTTTGCGGCAAAGTCCACGTTCAGGCCGAAGCCGTTGACAAAGGATCTGCCGAAGATCTTATATCCCCCCACGTGATCCGCAAGAGAGTAGATAAAGGGGGTATAGCCTTCAAGGGGTGCCACGGGGGCCTTTTCCTCCGTCTTCCCCTCTTCGGTTTCTTTCACTTCCGTTTTTTCCATGGGTTCCTCCTCGGATGTCTTTTCCTCTGCGGTCTTCTGCTCCGCCTCGGCACGCTCGGCCGTCTTTACGGCGGGCGCAGAGCAGGCGCTCAGGCACAGAGAAAGGGTCAAAAGCATAAGCAAAATCCGTTTCATCGTCCGTTCTCCTCTTCTCGGTTTTTTGTCATGATACACCCCCCGTATCGGGAGATTTATGGGGCGTTGCCCTGACGCGGGGGTTTTATGGGGTTTCACCCCATACCCCACCAAAACCTTTTTCGAGAAAAAGGTTTTGGATTCCAAAAAGCTTTTGAGTGGATTTTATCCTTGTTACAGAGAGAAAGAAGGATGAAAACCGGAAAGCTTTTTGGGAG
>JAFVYT010000137.1 GCA_017508505.1 Clostridia bacterium | reverse complement strand
TGCTTCGCAGATGAAATTAAATCCGTCCTTATCTCCCGACGAAGTCGGATTTCATCACGAAGTGATTTCATCCCACGAAAGCGGGATTTATCCCGTCCGATAGGACGGATTTAGTTGAAAAGAACCCTCTTTTGTCCGTAGACAAAAGAGGGTTCTTTTCTGGTGGAGCATAGGGGACTTGAACCCCTGACCCCAACACTGCCAGTGTTGTGCGCTCCCAACTGCGCTAATGCCCCGTAACAAGGGCGATTATAACACAGAAAAAAAAGAAAAGCAATCCCTTTTTTTATTTTTTTCAAAAAAAATTATGAATTGGAGCGCTTTGAGGCTCGAAGCGTGCGAAAAACGAAGAACAGTGCCGTGATAAAGCTCAGCCCCACGGCGATGCCGAGGGCGACCTGAAGGGTGGATCCCCCGTACAGACGAAACAGAGCCCAGTCCTTGCCGATGGCCGCGTCCATGGTGCGAAAGAGGGAGCCGCCGGGGATCAGGGGGACCAGGGCAGGGATGCAAAAGGCGGTCGCGGGGGCCTTCAGGAGCCGCGCCATTGCTTCGGAAAAGAGCTGGCAGGCTGCGGCACTCACTGCCGCGGAGGCGATCTCGGGAAAAAGGAGCACGTTCTGCCCCACAAGATACACCGCCCAGGTGATCACGCCCCCGAGGGAGCAGAGGAGAAGATGCCGCCTTTCCACGTTGAAGAGTAAGGAAAAGCCAAGGGCTCCCAAAAGGGAGGTCAAAAGCTGAATGAAGATTTCCGTCATCCCGTTACCTCCCCAAAATCAGAATCGAAAGGATAAAGCCTGCGGCGAGGGTCGCCGCTCCCAAAAGGCATTCCAAGAGCCTTGTGGCACCGGAGATGGTATCTCCCACCACCATATCCCGTGCCGCGGTGGTGATGGCGATTCCCGGCACCAGCAGCATGATGTCTCCGATGATGATCATATCCGTGGCCAAGGGAAGAAGCCGTCCGAGACCGCAGATGCCGCAGCCGCAGAGGAAGGCGGATGCAAAGAGGAAGAAGGCGCGGTTTGGACAAAGGGGAGAAAGATGAAGCTGCAAAAGGCAGACCAAAAGCCCGAACAAGGCGGAAAGAAGCCCGTCCCACACGCTTCCTCCGAAGAAGACGCAAAAGGCACCCGCCGCCAGTGCACTGCCCACATATAGCTTTACGGGGGAGGGGCGCTTCTCTGCAATGGTGCGGATCCTCTCCTTCAGCTCCTCCCGAGAAAGGGGACAGATGGCGCAGGCGCGGGAGAGGGCGTTGAAGGCGGAGAGCTTTTCAAAATCGTAGTCCGTGCCGCGGCGAAGCCTGCGGGACTCGGTGATGACCGTTCCGTCGGGAAAGGAGAAGGTCACCACGATGCTGGAGGTGATGACAAACACGTCCGTCCCCACGGCGCCGTAGGCGCGGCTCAGGCGGTCGAGGGTCTCCTCTGCGCGGCTGACCTCTGCCCCGGCGGAAAGCATCGCTTCGCCCAGGTCCAGAAAGGTCTGCACCAGCATTTTGTACTGCATCGTTTCCATCCGTTTCCTCCTGATATAGTCGTTCTCTTAACATTATAGTAGGATTCGGCCGAAAGTAAAGATGGTAATTTCGGGGCTTGACCAAAATTTTTTTCGTTTTTTTGTGAAAGAACAGCATAACGGTGCGTAAAGTGGGGTAAGAAAATCGATTAGGTGCGTAACTGCGCTGTTCGAGAAATTGGAATTTATCGACCAGCTATGCCTTTTCCAACCACATAAATACCAACCAGCATTTCAGCGATTGATATTCCCAATAGAAGTCCTGAGAAAAAGTCTTTTACATTGGAACCGCCAAGCGTATAAGAAAGTGCC
>JAFVYT010000136.1 GCA_017508505.1 Clostridia bacterium | reverse complement strand
TAAAGATTGGCCGCAAGACCCACCACGGGGTAGCCTGCCAGAACACCCTTGGACATACATTCCTGCAGTCCCTTTTCCACGGCGGGGTGGAAGTTTTTGGGAACCGAGCCGCCGAAGATGGATTCGGTGAAGGTCAGCCCCTCGCCCTCTCCGGGAGAAAACTCGATCTTTACGTGTCCGTACTGGCCGTGGCCGCCGGACTGCTTCTTATGCTTGCCCTCGACCTTGCAGGACTTGCGGATGGTTTCGTGGTAGGCGATCTTCTTCTCACCCAAAACCACCTCCACGCCGTAGCGTGCCTTCATCTTGGCAAGGGTGGTCTCCAGATGGGTACCACCGAGGCCGGAAAGGAGCATCTGCGCCGTTTCACGGTTGACCTCGTACTTGAGCGTCATATCCTCCTCCAGAAGCTTGGTCACGGCAGAGGAGATCTTGTCCTCGTCGCCCTTGGCCTTGGGAGCCAGGCTCTTAACGTAGAAGGGCAAGGGATAATCGGCGGGAGCGTAGGCCACGTCCCCCGTCCAGGAAAGGGTGTCGCCCGTGGCGGCGGAGAGCTTGGAGACCATACCGATATCACCGCAGCAGAGCTCGGGCACCTCGATCTGTGCCTTCCCCTTGACGGTGTAGATCTTGCCCAGCTTTTCGCTGTCGCCGGTGCGGGAATTCTTCAGGGTCAGATCCCCCTTGACGGTGCCGCTCATCACCTTAAAGAAGCTCATTTTGCCCACGAAGGGATCGGCAACGGTCTTGTAAATAAAGAGCGCGGGTGCTCCCTCGGGAACGATCTCCACCTCGCCACCGTCGACGGCGGTCTCACAGCCCTTGGCACTGTGGCGGGGGAAGGACTCGGAAATGGTGTTCAAAAGGGTCCAGACGCCCCAGAGCTTCGTGGCACAGCCGCAGAAGCAGGGAACGATCTCACCGTGGATGATGCCCTCGTGGACGGCGTTGTAGATCTCCATATAGGTGATCTCTTCCCCGCCGAAGTACTTGTTCATCAGATCCTCGCTGGTGCCTGCAACGGCCTCCAGCAGCATTTCACGGAACTCGGAAACCGCATCCATATTCTCCTCGGGGATCGGGAGAACGTGGTGGGTGCCCTTGTCGTCAAAGCTGTGCGCCTCCATGGCGATAAGGTCAATGGCGCCCTTCACCTCGCCGTCGGAGACCATGGGGATGGTCAAGGGGCAGATGGAGCGGCCGAACTCCTCGTGGAGGGCGTTGAGCAGCTTTGCAAAGCGGGCGTCGTTGTCGTCGAATTTGTTGATGTAAATGGCCTTGGGCAGACCTGCCTCGGTGGCCTTGTCCCAAGCAAGCTCGGTGCCTACCTGAATGCCGGACTTGGCGTCCACCACAATGATGGCGCTGTCTGCCACGCGCACGGCCTGAGAAACCTCACCGGTAAAGCCGGGATAGCCGGGGGTGTCGATCACGTTGATCTTAATGTCCTTCCACATCACGGGAGCCTGAGAGGCGGCGGTGGAGATCTTTCTGCGGATCGCTTCGGGATCAAAATCAAAAACCGTGTTTCCGTCGGGCACCTTGCCGAGGCGGTCGCTTCCACCGGACAGATACAGCATTGCCTCTGCCAGGGAGGTCTTGCCCGCGCCGGAGTGGCCCAGCAAAACAAGGTTGCGGATGCGTTTCATATCGATGCTTGCCATGGTATTTTCCTCCTTTGCCCCGACTTTTGTCAGAGCTGTGCAAAAATGTTTTTCCCGGGGGGAAAAGATAAGGGATCCCGGACTTTTCCGAAATCTCGTTAACAGTTTTATTATAAACCATTCACAAAATAATTTCAATACGTTCCGTCTCTCTGCGAAATGTGCAAAGGAGCAGAAATTTTGCAATCATTTTTATGCAAAATACACAATAATCCCCAAAAAGGCCGAAATTTAGGCAAAAATCCCCTGCCAAAAAGAGAAAAAAGGAGCCGTCGGCTCCTTTTTTGCTCTTTTTATTCCACCTCGCATCGGGACACGAGGGCGCCACACACACGCAACCGCGCGCGAAGCTCGGCGGCATCCACCTGCAAAAGGCCGACGCCGCGATCTCCTGCCAGAGAGACGGCGATGCCCGCCGCCTCCCCCATGGCAAGGCAGGGGCCCATCACGCGGACGGGGCCGAGGGCCTCCCGCTCCACGCCGATGCAGCGGCCCACCGCAATCACGTTGCAAAGACCCCGAGGAAGCAGGGTGCGATACGGGATCTCGGTGACGCGGCTTTTTCTCTTGACCCCGTGATAGGGCTGATGGCTGGGCTTTTTGGGATTGGGAAGATCCCAGGAATACCCGGAAAGGGCGATGCTGTCCTCAAACTCCTTCGCCTCGATCAGATCCTGAACGGTGAGCGTATACTCACACACGAGGCGGCGGGTCTCTCGGATCCCAACGGCGGGGGCAACGTGGCGCACGGTGGCGTGCGCAAAGCCCGGAAAGTGGGCTCTCATCACCCGAAGCAGCTCGTAATTTTCACGCCGTCCCTCCAGCACCGCACGCGTTACGGAATCCGCATCGATCCCGTTGATCCCCACCTGACGGATGGTATTGATCATATAGACCCCGGGGCGGGTCATACGGACGGAAATGAAGATCTCGTAGGGAAAATGCCAAAGACCCCGTGCCTTCAGATCCTCGATGATGGAGATAAAGCGCAGATCCCCCGTTTCCTTCATATAATTCTCCAGAGCCTGATCGTCCACGTTTTCCACGTGCATCTCAAGGCTCGCGGCGGCCAGCCCCCCCTCCTCGTCCCCCAAAAGGAACTCGGCACCCGCAAGGGCACACAGATCTCCGTCTCCCGTTGCATCCGCAAAGTAGTCCGCCGTGTAAAGGGCAAGTCCCGATTTATTGTGCACCACGACCCCCGTCACCCGACCTCCTTCACGCACCGCGTCGATCACGTGGGTGCCGTAAAGGATGCGAACTCCCAAATCGGAAAGCTCCTTTTCCAAAAGGGCCTTCATCGATTCCGCATCGTACACCAGACCCGCAGAAAGGCCGGGCTTCCAGCCGTAAGGATTCAGATCCCTCGGGATGCTTTTGTAATCCACCCCGTCCCCCGCGGCAACGAGCGTCTCCTCCAAACGGGAAAAGAGACCCTTCACGCAGGTATGGAACCGATCCCCCTCACGGTAGCGCACACCGAGGATGTGGTTGACCAGTCCCGCAGTCCCAACACCTCCGAGGCAATACCCCGCCTCCAGAAGAAGCACCCGCTTCCCCTCACGCGCGGCGGAAAAGGCGGTGGCAAAGCCCGAATAGCCGCCTCCGCAAACGATCAGATCGTAATGCTCCCCCGCGGAAAGCTCCCTTTGATATCTCATCCTTCTCTCCCTTCTCCCAAAGCAGGGCTTCCTTCTTTCTTACAATGTCATTATAACGGTGGGGAAAAGCAAAATCAAGAAGGAATCAACTTTTTCTTGCTTCTCGGTATCCGTAGGTGTATAATATTCTCATCAAGACGGAAGGATACAAACGTATGACACCGACGGTTTCGCCTCTTTTTCATAGAAGCCTGTCCGTGCCCGAGGCAGACGAGCGGGCGGTACTGCGCTACGCCCGCGGGGACGATTCCCCCGAGACCCTCAAACTTCTTCGGAGGATGAAAAAAGAGGCAAGCGGGGCCTTCTCCTATCAGGTCATCTGGCGCATTCTTTCCTTGCGGCGGGAGGGCGAGGCTTTGGAGCTCGGTGCTTTTTCCGTTTTCTCTCACAGCCTTTCCGAGGCTTTCGCAGAATGCGACAGGGTCATTCTCTTTGCCGCGACGGTAGGGCCTCAGATCGACCGCCTCATCCGGCGCTACTCCCGCCTCTCTCCCTCCAAGGCGGCAATGCTGCAGGCCTTGGGCACGGAGCGTGCGGAGGCACTGTGCGATGCCTTTTGCCGCGAGATGGAATCGGACTACGGGCCGCTTTGTCCCCGCTTCAGCCCCGGCTACGGAGATCTGCCCCTGACCCTGCAAAGGGCGATTTTCGACGTTCTGGAGCCGAGCCGCATCGGCATCGGCCTGACCGAAAGCCTGATTATGACCCCTTCCAAATCCGTTACCGCCTTCGTGGGGATCCCCCGCAAAAAGGCGGAATGAACCGAGCTTTTACCGAATGAAAGGAGAATGAAGCCATGCTTTGTAATCACTGCGGATTCCCCCTCCCCGAAAAGGCAAGCTTTTGCCCCAAGTGCGGCAAAGCCCCCGCGGGAGCCGATCCCGAATCCCGAAAGGAAAGCACCCCTCTCCCGAAGCAAGGGGGTCCCTTTGACGATCGCCCCTTTGCCACGCCCACTTTCGAAGCGGAGGGCAAAGGCGACAAGGGCGACAAAGGAAGGGTGCCGAAATGGCTGTTTTTTGTCGCGCCCATCGGGCTGATTCTGATCCTGGGCCTTCTCCTTTTCCCTCTGTTCCGTGGAGATCTGATCAAGGCCTTCAAAACGACGGGGAATATCTTGCCTACGTTGAGGAACGGGCGCTGGAGGAAAAGAGCGAAAACATCACCTCTGTCTACTCGGCCTTGATACGCGGGATGGAGTCGGGGCTCGGAAAAAATGCCGAGATCTCCCTGAACGCAAGCGACGAGGCCCTCGGACTCCTCTCCTCCTTTGTGGGCGAGGAATATGATCTTTCCTTTTTAAACGATCTGACGCTGAAGACCTCCGTGGGCAGAGAGCAGGGGGTCGGTGCCGTAGCTCTGGATCTGTATCTGAAGAAGAACGGCGTATTGAGCCTCGAGGCGATCGCAGATCGGAGCACGGGCACGCTCTATCTTTCCCTGCCCGAATTAAATGAAAAGGCTCTGATGCTGGACGCAGAAGGGCTGAAGCAAGCTCCCGCAAGTCCAATTCCCGCAAGGGTGCTGGCGGCCTCCCTCCCCGAAGGAGACGCTCTGACCCCGATGCTGAAGGATTACCTGAAAATCGCCCTGGGCGAGATCGGGGACGTCACAAGTCACAAGGAAAGCGTCACCGTAGGAGAAAAAACGCGGGACGCAACCGTTTTGGAATATACGCTGGATCGGGAGGCAACGTGCCGCCTGATCCGAGCCCTTCTCACCGAATGGAAGAAGGACAGGCGGGCGTCGGAGATTTTGGCAAAGCTGGCGGAGGAAATGACTTCTCTCGGCCTTGCGGAAAGCCCCGAGGCCTTCCTCGAGGAATACGAAAAGGGGCTGGATGCCCTTTTGGAAAAGCCGGAGGTGCTCCTTGAGGGGCTCTCTGAGGAGGAGAAAATCAAGGTGGAGGTGCTGGTATCCTCCTCCCACGAGATCCTCGGGCGGCGCTTTTCGATGGGAGATAACACCTCCCTCTCCTGCATCACCTTCCGGGAGGGCGAGGGCTTTGAGTCCGAGCTTTGCCTGAAGGGTGAAAAGGAAATTACTCTCACGGGAAAGGGAACCGAAAAGGACGGTGCCGTGACGGGAGAATTCTCCGTGACCGTGGGGGAAACGGATCTGGGTAGGCTGGGTCTTGACGGACTTGCAATCTCCGAGGAAACGGGACGGCTATCGGGCAGTGTGTTCCTGTACCCCGCCAAGAGCGTGATGAAAACGCTTTTGGGAGATGCGGGCGGCGTTTTGACCGCGCTGAACACGGGCCTTGAGATCCGCTTCGGAGAAAAGGACGGCAAGGAGGCTTTGGATCTCTTCCTGACGGCAGGGAGCCTGCGCCTTTTGGAGATCAACGTTGTCCTGACAAAGGCAGAGAAAAGAGAAATTTCAATCCCCGAAAAAAGCGATTGTCGGGACGGCGCGAGCAAAATGGAATTGGCACTGTGGGGATTGGGTCTGGATCTGCAGGGTCTTTATTCCGATCTGGAAAAGGCGGGTGCCGAGGAAGGCACCGTGGAGCTGATCCGATCTCTTGTGGATCGGATCAAGGATTCCCTTTTCTAAAAAAGCCGAGGCGTACCCTTTTATGGAGGAAATATGACCGTAGAAATACAAAATATCACAAAGCGATACGGGAAAAAGGAGATCCTTAAAGGAGTCTCCCTTACCGCCGAGGGCGGTCACTGTATCGGGATCCTGGGTGGGAACGGATGCGGAAAGAGCACCCTGCTTTCCATCCTTGCGGGGATCAAGGAGCGGGACGGAGGTGCCTTCCTTTACGATGGGAAGGATCTGTTCGAGTATCCCCGCCAGCGGCAAAGGCTGGTGGGATACGTGCCTCAGGGGACGCCGCTGATTCCGGAGCTCTCCGCACGGGACAACCTTTCCCTCTGGTACCGTCCCGACGAAATGAAGAAGGAATTGGAAAGCGGGATCTTACACCTTTTGGGCATTGACGAATACATAAACCTCACGGTTTCAAAGATGAGCGGCGGAATGAAAAAACGCCTCTCCATTGCCTGCGCCGTGGCGGGAAGACCGCCGATTTTGCTATTGGACGAGGCGATGGCGGCGCTGGATCTTGCCTGCAAAAAGACGATTGCGGGGCTGATCACCGAGCACAAGGAAAAGGGAGGCATCGTATTGCTCGTCACCCACGATTTGATGGAGCTTTCCCTTTGCGATACTTGGTACCTGCTGCAGGACGGCACGGCGCACCCCTTCGACTATCACGGTGATCCGGAAGAGATCATCCGACGCTTTTGACCATGGGGTATTTTTTCTTACAATGGAAAAGGGCAAGTCGGCTCCTTTTCCCCGTTTTTCTCGTGACCGTGCTTCTTCTGACGGCCACGTCCCTGATCCTTTTGGATCTTGAACGAGAGTTTGATCAAAAAGAGGAGAACCTTCTCCCTTCGGTTGGAATCACGGGAGACACCTCCAACGAATACCTGAAATTTGCCCTGACGGCCTTTGATGCCGCAAAGGGCGGCGGGGCGTTGCAGGTGCATTTTTTGGAGGAGGAAGAGGCACAAGAGATGCTGAACGACGGCTCCCTCTCCGCTTACCTGATTTTGCCCGAGGGCTTCTTCGAGGCGGCCTCCGTCGGTCGTGAGACCCCCGTCATCCGCTACGTGACAAGACAAGGGGCTCAAAACCTGATGACCACCTTCAAGGAGGAGTTCACCCGCATCCTTTGCGACGCAGTGCTCTACGCCCAAAAGGGCACCTTCGGAATCGATCGGCTGGAGGGCGAGATGGGAAAAAAAGACAGCGAATCCATGACCCGCATCAGCCTCGAATACGTGGAAATGCTCCTGAACCGAGGGGATATGCTCCAAACGAAGGAGACGGGCATTCAAGACGGTCTCTCCACCAAGGAGAGCTACCTTTGCGGAATCACCCTTTTGTTTATCCTGTTTGCCGCCCTGCCCTTCGGGATCCTATATGCCAAAAAGGATGCCGCCTTTCACGCCTTGCACCTCTCCCGAGGCGGCACGGTTTTCGGGCAGGTGCTTTCCGAGTGGGTCGCCTATTTTCTTTCTCTGCTGCTGATCCTCGGGCTTTCCCTCGGCATCGCCCTTTTCATCCCCGGGGTGAAGACGCTTTTGTTCCCCGAGGGGGAGGTGCTTGCCTTTCTTGCCCTTCTGATCCCCGGGGCGTTGCTCTTTTCTCTCTTGGCTTACTGTCTGTTTCGGTGGTCGCAGAACGCGGTAACGGGAACGGTGCTGTACGTCTTTTTCTCCTTGGGAATGTGCTTTATATCGGGCTTCTTTTATCCCGTACACGCTCTTCCCTCGGCCCTGCAGAGCATTGAGCCGTATCTGCCCACCTCTGCGGCTCGAGGGCTTCTGGCAGGGGCCTTCACCGGAAAGGCAGACCTCGGCGCTCTTGTGCTGTGGCTTCTCTGGGCCGTCGGCTTCTTCCTTTTGAGCCTTGTGGCGAGACAGAAGGAGCTGCGCGGGAAGGAGGAGGTGATCGGATGAGGCGTCCCTTTCGTTATTTTTGGCTTCTTACCAAAAGGCTTTACAAAAAGCCCTCCTTCGTGGCGCTTCTCATTCTGATCCCGTTGGCGGTTTTGGCCATGGGGCTTGCGGCAAAGGACGCAGGGGGCTTCGTCACCGTTGCTCTCGCCTCGGAGAGCCCCGAGGATCCCGCCGCTCGCGAAATCACCGAGCGCCTTACAAAGGACTCCTCTCTGATCCGTTACCTCAGCTTTTCCGATGCCGATGAGGCAAGGGAGGCGGTGGAAAACGGAGATGCCGACGGGGCGTGGATCTTCCCCGAGGACACCGAGGGGCGCATCGCCCGATTCGTAGAAGAGGGAAAGGATCCCGTGGTCAGCGTTTATCTCAGGGAAAACAACTTCTTTCTCCGTATGGCCTCAGAGAAGCTCCTTTCCGAATTGAACCGTTACGCCTCCCAAGAGCTGTTTTGGCGCTTTGCCGTCGAAAACGTAAAGGGAGCAGAGAAAATGGAGCGGGAGGACGTGATCGACTACTATGAAAAAACCGAGATCACCATCCGCTATTTTGACTTTGAAACCGCCGAGGGCACCGAGACCGAAGGGAAGAGTTATCTGATTTCTCCCGTGAAGGGGCTGCTCGCCCTTTTGACGGTGATGGGGGCCATAGCGGCAGCGCTCTATGATCTGGAGGATGAAAAAGCGGGCATCTACGACGCCATCCCCGAAAAGCGGCGCGGACTCATCACCTATTTTTCCCTTTGGATCGCGGCGGTGCACCCCGCCCTGATCGGCTTTTTTGCCTTGGGGCTTGCGGGGATGATCTCCCTTGGCATCCCCGAGCTTCTCGCTTCTCTGCTCCTGTCCTTTTGCAGTGCGGGCTTTTCCATGATCCTTCGAAGGCTTGTCCCGAAAGCGGAGGCGCTGGCCGCTCTTTTGCCCGCTTTGCTTTTGGGGATGGTGGTGCTGTGTCCGATCTTTTTCGATCTGAGCGCCCTTGCGCCGCTCTCCCGCCTTTTGCCGCCGACGCTTTATCTGGAGGCCTCGGCACGGCCGTCGGCGCTTTTTTTCATGGTGCTGTACGCAATTCTCTCTCCCCTTTTGGCGCAGGCTCTTGCACGCCCCCGCGAGGCGCTGTGCCGATGGTTCAGGACGAAAAGGCATGGATAAAAATAACGCTTCGGTTTTCCGAAGCGTTATTTTTTTTACTGAATGGCCGTCCAGGGATCGTGCAGGGCGTGGTTGGCACTCTCGATGATGACCCGTTTCATCTCCTCGGTCAGGATAAGATCTCCCTCGGAGCGAAGGGTATAATGGCGAAGACCTTTTGGTACCATATCAAGGCCGATCTCTTTGACCTCGTTGCCCGTGATCTGCGTATACAGGGCGTAGGCTACAATGATGCGGCCGTAGTCATTTAAGTGGGTGTAGTCCCTCCAAAGGTCAAGCTGGGGGACTCCGAGGACACGGTGGGCGTACATAATGGCCGCACCGGTGCAGTAGGCGGCCGCATAGGTGGGATCGGTCAGGATATGATCCCTTGCCTTTTGCGTCAGAACGGAAAACTGCGTCACGGGATTGAAGCCGTAAAGCTTGATCAGGTTTTCCTTATAGCCTGCAGGGGGCTGGCGCTTATAATCGGGAGAGAAGAAGGTCTCGTCGTTGGGGCTCGGCCAGGAGGTGTGCCAGGCGAACACGTGCTCCGTGGGAATGTGCTCCCGAACAAAATCCTCCAGCTTGCGGCGATTTTTCAGATTCAGGGTGTCGTCCAGATCCGCCTTGGCAGCCTGCAAAAGAACAACGTCCCACTGCTCCTTTCTCAGGGCGCGAGCCATAGTGAATTCCTCCTCCGAAACCCAAGTGCCGTTTTTGTTCACCGAATAGCGGTAGACGGGCTTATTGGCGGTGGCAAAATTCACGTGCTGAGAGATGGAGCAGCCGCTGTAATACATCGTGGCGACGTCCACGTCCATCTCCGGTGCCTGATCCCGAAAGGCCTCGTAGAGAAGCTGGAAGGCGTCCAAGGAATGACTGTTGCCCAAAATCAGAAGTTTCAAAACCCTTTTCTCCTTTTCACTTTGTGGGATGGGGACGGTGGGAGCCTCCTTTGTCACCCGATCGGACTCCTCCGTCTTACCCAAGGGGGGGCGACTGCCCGTAAGGGGTGCGGCGGAAAGCGTCGAGGTTTCCTCTGCCGATTCCTCATAAGGTGTGATCAGCTTCGGCGCGCAGGAGGAAAGGGGCAAAAGCAAAAGAAGCATCAGGGTAAAGGACAGAATGCGTTTCATTGGTACCCTCCCGTCAAAAGAAAGCTGGATGCCAAAAGGCCCACGACCCGCTCCGAGGGAACACTCCCGTCCAGAAGGCAGGTGATCCAATGCTCCTTATTCATATGATACGCGGGAAAGATCCCCGCTTCCTGCCAAAGATAATCGGTCATATCCCGATGGCACTTTAAATTGACCACGGAAACGATCCCCTCCCCGAGTCCGATTTTTTTGCCGGAGATGTCCATCAAAACCGCAAACCATTTCCGATTGTGCCCGTGTCGGTAGACCCGAAAGGTGGGATAGCGGTGAAAGAGGCGCTCTCCCCCGACCCCGTAGCGGCTCTCGATGAAGCGCTCCAATTCCTCACGGTTCATTTTTCTCCCCCTTTTTTCTCCTCAGATCAAAAAACGGAATGAGAAGCCCCGATACCACCACCAGCACCGAGCCCACCACGGGGCCGAGGCCAACGGGATCGGAAAAGACGAACACCCCCACAAGAAAGCCCGTGATGGGCTCGAGGGTGCTGAGGATGGCGGTCTTCTCCCCGCCGATGGCAAAGCTCGCATTTTGAAACAGCGCCACGGCACCGCAGGTCACAAGGAGAGCAAACACCGTACAGAGCGCCCAGCCGAGGAAGGTTTGGGGAAGGGACAGTCCCCCTTGGAACAGACAGAACAAAAGGGTGAAAAGAGAGGCAAAGACCGCCACGTAAAAGCAGAAGGAAAAGCCCTTGACCCGATCCCGCGCGGGAAAGCGATCCAAAAGGAGAACGTAGGTAGCGAAGGTCAGAGCCGAGGCGAGAGCAAGCAGGGCACCCGTGGGGGAAAGGGGCGCTGTGGGATCGTAGAAGAAAAGCACTCCCACCACGCAAAGGGACACGCAGAAAAGGCTTTGGGGGGTGGCTTTTTTTCCGAGGAAGAGTATGCCGCCCACCACCACCATAGCGGGGTAAACAAAATGGATGACGGTAGCGCTACCCGAGGGGATGAACCGATAGGAGGAAAACAAAAGGCTCGGGGTGACGGCACAGCCCATCAGAGAAAGAAGCCCGATGGAGGGGAGGGTACGAGGCGGGACGGAAAGACCGTTTTTCTCCCGCAGAGCCAAAAGGGCAAGAAGCGGAAGGGCAAGGGCATTTCGAAGAAAGACCAGTGTCACGGGAGTGACTCCCTCGGCATAGATATACCTTGCCATCAAGGGCATCAAGCCGTAGATCACCGCGCTCAAGGCGGCGAAAAGATACCCGCGAATGCGTGCTCCCATCGGTTTCTCCTCCCTTCTCCATTCTTTTTCGGCATTATACCTTAAAAATTAAAAAAAGTAAAGACAACGGGAGAAAAATCAGATATAATGAGAAAAATGAAAAGGGGGGGATTCGAAATGGAATACAGGCACGGTCTGGAGCAGCTGGACGAAGCAAAGGAAACCATTCGAGGAAGGCGGCTCGGGCTGATCACCAATTGCACGGGCCTGGATCAAGGCTTTCGCCGCAGCGTGGATTTGGTGAGAGAGCAGCTTCCTCTTGCTCGGCTTTTCGCCCCGGAGCACGGACTGGACGGGGTGCGGCAGGCGGGAGAGCACTTTGAGAGCTCGGTGGATCCTGCCTCGGGACTTGAGGTTGTCTCTCTGTTCAAAAAAGGAAACCGAAGCGGTAACGATGCCGTCTTCGAGGATTTGGACGGGATCCTTTACGACATTCAGGACGTGGGACTGCGATTTTTCACCTATATCTCCGTTTTGGGAATCGCCATGGGCTACTGCAAAAAGCGCGGGATCCCCATGACGGTTCTGGATCGCTACAATCCCCTCGGGCTGGAGCGAATGGAGGGTACCCTTCTGGACGAGCGCTTCTCCTCCTTTGTGGGCGCCTATGGCATCCCCTCCCGCTATGCTATGACCGTGGGAGAATATGCCCGCTTCATCAATGAAGAAAAAGGGATCGGATGCGAGTTGAACGTCATCCCCTGCCGCGGGCTTTCCCGCAGGGACGATCACGAGACCCTGGGTCTCCCGTGGGTCAGCCCTTCTCCGAACCTTCCCACCTACGAAAGTGCTCTGATCTACACGGGAACCGTGCTCTTCGAGGGCACCACCCTTTCCGAGGGGCGGGGCACCACAAAGCCCTTCGAGATCATCGGAGCGCCTTGGCTCCGTGGGGAGGAATTGGCCGAGCGGATGAACGGCCACGGCCTTGAGGGCGTCGTGTTTCGCGCCACGGCATTTATCCCCGTTTTCTCCAAGTACAAGGGTATCCCCTGCTATGGGGTACAGCTTCACGTCACGGATAAGGCACGCTTCGAGCCCTTCCTTGCGGCAATGCTGCTTTTGGAGGAGTGCCGACGTTATCCGGAATTTGAGTTCAAGCCCTCCATGACAAGGCTTCTCGGAACGGAGGAATATCTGCTTCCCGATTTCAATGCCCGATCCTTCTGTGAACGTCACGCCGAAAAAATCCGCCGCTTCCGTCCCGAAATCGAGCGGTATCGCCTATATGAATAATACAAAGAGAGGTGTTCTGAGAACACCTCTCTTTTTGTTAACGGGAGACAAAGCCTGCGGCGCGCAGACCCGTAAAGACCGCATCCCGAGCTGCGATCCGCCCCCCGACGATCACGTAGGAAAGACCCTCGGCACGAAGGTGGCAGTCGGCGTAATCCGCTCGGTCAAGAATGCGGTCGGCATCCAGAATGCAAAGGTCTGCATCGTACCCCTCCCGAATCAGCCCCT
>JAFVYT010000135.1 GCA_017508505.1 Clostridia bacterium | reverse complement strand
GCCATACGCCCGTAAAGACACGGGACACTCCGTCCACCGTCACCCGTGCGGTCACGGGACGAAAGCCGCCCAAGAGCCCGCGAACGGCAATGGCGGGATAAGAAACTCTCTTTTTTCCCTTTTGTCGAAGTGCCTCTCCCTTCTCACAGCAGTAGCCGTCGATGCCGAAGCCCACCCCGTTTACAAAGCGGTACTCCTTTTTTTGAACCGTGACCGTGGGCAAATCCTTTAAGTATTCGGTGATGGGGAAGGGGCCGCTTTCCTTCGGCTTTCCCAGATCTCTTGCAAAGTCGTTTCCCGTCCCGTTGGGAAAATACAGAATCTCCTGCTCGATTTCGATTTCTCTTGTGGCATTGACGAAGCGGTTCAGGGTTCCGTCTCCCCCGGAGAGGATCACGTAATCATCCCTTGCCATCCCCTGAAAAAACGCCTTGTAATCCTTGATCTTCGTAATGTCGACCCGTCGGATCTCGTCGGATAAAAGAAATTCCACTGCGTCCATCCAAAGGACGCTTCCGTCTCCCGCCAAGGGGTTATACAGTATGTATCCCGTCATTCTGATTTTCCTTCTTTCTTCCCAAATAAAAGGCTGCCATCGTGATGAAAGCCCCCAGCGTCTCTACGATCATATCCCACATGGTGTCAAAAAGCCCGATGTCAAGATACCCTCGAAGCGGCAAAGTCCTGCCGTTGAGCGCCACCTCCTCAATTCCCGTGATGACCCCTACCTCTCCTCCTGCCCCAAGGGCGGCGGAGCGGATCTCGGAAAGAATGGTATCTGCCTGAGAATCCAGCCCGAAAAAAAGGTCTGCCGCAAACTCCCCGATCTCCCACGCTGCGGAAATGAAAACGGAGAAGCAAAGGCCGAAGAGGGCCGCCCAAAGCCGTCTGTCTTTGCCTATTTTCCATTCCCAAAGCCAAAGCCCCACCAGCGCAAAGACCACTCCTCCCGTGAAGTGAAGGAGCTTATCCCATAGGGGAACGCTTTGGTAAAGCCTCCAGCATTTCCCCAGCATCGGCCCGAGGGCGTAAAGCTGAAAAAACCAAAGCAGGGGAAGGGAGAGTCTTTTTTCGAGGAGCCTCTCAAGGCAAAAGGGCATCAGGAGCAGCCCTGCGGTCAGAGCCGCAAACAAGAGGCGGTTCAAGTCCTTTTCGAGTGCCATTTTGCCTGCGGTGATCATTACGAAGGATTCTGCAAGCAGGGTCGGCACGAGACGTAAGTGCGCTTTCTTCATCAAAAAACTCCCCCTTTTTGTATTATCCTATGTTTTTTATACCATTCTCGCCTCAACCCAACCTCAACTCTTCTTCAATTTTTGTTGAACCGCATCAAAAAAAGGACCGACGTCCCCTTTGGGTGTCGGCCCCTTGCGATTATGTTTATGATTCTTTGGTGGCATCGCGGATTTGATCCCGCAGCCACTCCATTCTCTTGTCCAGCGCCTCCGCCGCCTCGGCACAGCGTCGGAGCTCCAGTGCCACCTCCTCGGGCACCGTGACGTCCTTCTTATAGCGGATCTTGTGCTCCAGGCTTGCCCACCAGTCCATGGAAATGGTGCGAAGCTGCACCTCTACCTTCATTCTCTTTTTCTTGTCGTGGAGAAAAATGGGAATCTCCACGATCAAATGCAGACTGCGGTAGCCGTTTTCCTTCGGACCGGACATATAGTCCTTTCGGGCAAGGAGGGTGACGTCGTCCTGGTTTAAAAAAGCCTCGGCAAGACGGTAAATGTCCGAGGGAAAGCCGCAGACGATGCGAACCCCCGCAACGTCGTTTAAGTGCGTTTCGATGGCCTCTACGTCAATGGGAAGCCCTGAGCGCAGGAGCTTGTCTGCGATGCTGTCAACGGACTTTAGGCGGGTCTTGATGGATTCGATGGGGTTTTGATCATACTCCAGAGAGTAGGTTTCGCTGAGCACACGGAACTTGGTTTCCACCTCCATCATGGCACAACGGTAATAGGCCATCAATTCCCGAAAGGGATACTGATGGGCTCGGATGCGCTCGCGGAGCTCCTTTCCCGATTCGAATAGAGCGGAGGAGAGCGCCTTCGGATTCGTCTCCTTCATTTTTTTCCCCCCTTTACGCTTCGGATGTCTCTGAGGTAGATTTTGCCGTAAAGGACGAAGGAGAGAAGCATCATCCCGATGCAGCCTACCGTGGTGATAAGGGAAAGCGCGTGGGGGATGTCATACCACAAAAGGTGCAGCCCGAGGGTCAGGTACAGGGCTGCCGTGGAAAGCTTCCCGTGCCAAACAGCCCCCTTCACCTCTTTGGTTTTCTTGATGGTATAAAGTGCGGCAAGGGCCGAGAAAAATTCCTTCACCACCAAAAGCACGAGGGCGTAAAGCATATGAGGAAAGCGCGCCGTCAGGCAGTACAGCGTCACCGTCTGGGTTAATTTGTCCGCTACGGGATCCAGCGCTTTCCCCAGATCGCTCGTCATATGAAAGCGCCGTGCGATAAAGCCGTCCACCAGATCCGTAACCCCCGAGAGGATGACGACCCAAAGGGTCATTAGATAGTCCTCCCTGATGCGATAAAGCCAGAAGATCACGGGAACCAGCCCCAGGCGGAAGAACGAAAGCAGGTTGGGTACGGTCAGAATCCTTTTTTGATAGCGATTTTCCGTTTCCACGAAAAACACCCCCTTGTCAAGTGATACTGCAATGATAAGCTCCGAATGCAAAACGAATTTGAACAAAACCTCAATTTTTGTTGAGAATTTGCCCTTTTATTCCTTTTTCGGCGTATGGCCGAAGTGCTTCTTGTACAGTCGGATGAAAAAGGAGAGATTGGAAAAGCCACAGGCCTCTGCCGCCTCGGATACGTTGTATTCTCCGCTTTGAAGCAGGATCCTGGCCCGATTTAAGCGAAGCTGATTGCGGTAATCGATGGGGCTTTGTCCCGTGTATTCCCGAAATACCCTGCGAAAGTTTACCTCACTCATTTCGCACATTTCCGCCCAGTGTCCGACCGTGTCTCCCGCCTCGGTGAAATGCGCGTTCATTTCGTCCAGCGCAGGCTGCAGACGGCGGTACCGTGCGGGGATTCCGAAAAAGGTCTCCGACATCTGCCAAAGCAGGCGGTACATACAGGAAAGCTGATAAAGCGGATGCCCGGAGCCCTTGGTCCGTTCTCGGGAGAAAAACGGCTCGAGCCACTCCGAGGGATTGGGAAGCGGATTTGTGATTGGCTGAGAAAGATAGGGAGGAGCCGTTTTATCCTTCAGATCGAATTGGATGATTTTGACCTCCGTTCCATCCTCCAGATAGACCCCCTCGTAGCGGCATCCCTTGGGGACGAAGAGGACGTTCCCCTCGGTCAAAATAATCTCCTCCCCGTTCCAGAAGCGCTCGGAAAGAGAGCCTCGCACCACGTAAACGAAGCCGTGATTCAGGCGTCCGTTGCGGTATGAGTGGCGGAATCCCTTATTTCGGATGGCATTTACCGTGACGATGCTGTGCACCGTGATCTCCCCCTGCAGAAGGTCGTGCTCGGATTTCATTTCATCACCTCGCTCCCATTATAGGCCCGTCCGCCCCGCAAGTCAAGCGCCTTTTGATCGAATCGTGTTAAAAATGGTCGCATTCGCTCTTTTCATCCGAGGCTCGATGTGGTACACTCAAGAAAAAGAGCAGTCAAGCCCTTATAAAGGAGGAAAAAATGAACGAACGCTTTCTCTTGAAGAATCCTGCCGCCGAGAGGCTCTTCGATGCGGTGAAGTCCCTTCCCGTGATCGATTTTCACAACCACCTTTCTCCCTCGGACCTTGCGCGGGATCGCTCTTATGAGAATCTGTTTGAGATCCTTTTGGAGTGTGACCCCTACAAGCACCGCCTGATGCGGATCTGCGGCGTTCCCGAGGAATATATCACGGGCTCTGCCGCTCCGAAGGAAAAATTCCTTCGCTTTTGCAAGATCTTTCCGACTCTTGCGGGCAACCCCGTTTACGACTGGACACGGATGGAGCTTTCCTTTCTTTTTGGGATGGATGCCCTCCCTTCCGAAAAAACGGCACTTTGCATTTGGGATGAGACGGCGGAGAAGCTTCGCTCTCCCGAATACTCGGCCAAGGGGATCCTTTCCCGCTTCCGCGTAGAGTTTCAGTCTCCCGTTGCGTCTCTGACGGATGACCTTTCCGTGTACGGCTCCGCCTCCGTGGCACCGTCCCTGCGCGGGGACAATCTCCTTTGCCCCGACGAGGCGCTTTGTGCCGCCCTTCGGGAAAAAACGGGAATTGCCGTGACGGATCGTGCCTCTTACCTTCGCGCCGTTTCGTTTCTTTTGGATCGCTTCGATGCCGCAGGATGCGCCTTTGCGGATCATTCTCTGGACGCCGGCTTCTTTGATTCTCCAAAGGAGGAGGCAGTGGAAAATCTTCGCCTTCTCGCGGCAGAGTACAAAAAGCGCGGCTGGACGATGCTCTTGCATTTGGGTGCCAAGCGTGATACCAGCCCTCGCCTCCGTGCTCTTGCGGGGCCTGCGGGCGGCTTTGCGGCAGGGGATCGGGTTTCCACCGCTGCCGTTGCAGATTTGATCGGCTCGATGGAGAAAAAGGACGGCCTTCCCGATACCGTGCTCTTCCCCCTGCACCAAGGGGATCAGACCCCTCTGGCCGTGCTTCAGGGCTCATTTTCTGAGGACGGGGTTTCCTCTAAGGTACAGCTCGGGCCTGCTTGGTGGTGGTGCGATCACGCGCAGGGCATTGAAAACACCCTTTCTGCCATCGCCTCCTGCGGTGTTCTGTCCCGCTTCATCGGTATGACCACCGACTCCAGAAGCATCCTTTCCTTTGTGCGGCACGATTACTTCCGCCGTATTCTTTGCTCCTTCTTGGAAAGAAAGAATCGGGAGGAGGAATGGGAGCTTTCCGAGGAAGCTCTTGTGGAGATCGCATCCCGCATCTCCTACTATAATGCAAAAGAAAAACTGACGAAACGAGGTATGAAAAAGTGAACGGACTCTTTGAAGGAAAAATCGCTGTGGTAACGGGTGCAGGCGGCACCCTTTGCTCCGAGATCGCCATCCGCCTGGTGGAGGAGGGCGCCACCGTTTATCTGGTCGGCAGAACCGAGGAAAAGCTTCTTGCCACCGCCGAAAAGGCTGCGGCGCTCCGCCCCGGAAAGACGGTGGTTCGTGCCTTGGACGTGACCGATGAGAAGGCCGTTGCCCTTCTGGCCGAGGAGGTGGAGAAGGCAGGCGGCTGCGACTATCTGATCAACGGCGCCGGCGGCAACAATCAGAAGGCGATGCCCTCCATTACGAAATTTGATCCCCGCGAGCTGGACGGAACTCTGCCCGAGGGTGAGCGCGGCATCTACAGTGTGGATATGGACGCCTTCCGAAGCGTGCTTGACATCAACACCATGGGCACCGTCATCCCCACCCTCGCCTTCGCCCGCCAGATGGCAAGGAAGGGGCACGGCAGCGTGGTGAATTTTGCCTCCATGAACAGCTACTGCCCCCTGACCCGCTGCTTTGCCTATGCAATGAGCAAGGCCGCCGTGATGAATCTGACTCAGTCCCTTGCGGCCTATTTTGCTCCCGCAGGCATCCGCATCAATGCGGTCGCACCCGGCTTTATGGTCAACGAAAGAAGCAAGAACTATCTGGGCACCGTGGAGGACGGTCTCACCCGTCGCGGTGAGCAGGTCATCTCCCACACCCCCATGGGTCGCTTTGGCACCGCTTCGGATCTGGTCGGCTGTGTCAAGTGGCTTCTCAGAGAGGATGACGCCGCTTTTGTAACGGGTATTACCGTCCCCGTGGACGGCGGCTTTTTGACCTTGGGAGGAGTATGAGATGATCTTAACGGATTATTTTCGTTCCACCTACGACGCCACCTGGGACTTTGCCCTCCAATCGGGGGTGCGCCACGGCGTCATCCGCCTTCCCGAGGATGCGGATTTTGATCTGACCCGTCCCGACCATTGGAAAACGGTCTACGACCGCTTCACCTCCTACGGTATTACCCCTCTTATTGTGGAGCCGATGCCCAACGAGGTTCACGACCACATCAAGGCAGGGGACGAAAAAAGAGACGAAAGCATCGAAAAGGTGCTGAAGATGCTTCCCATTATGGCCTCCCACGGCCTTGAGAGCATCTGCTTTAACTGGATGGCACACATCGGCTGGCTTCGCACCGCCTCGGATTATCCCGAGCGCGGTGGCGCCCGTGTGACGGGCTTCGATGCGTCCAAATTTACCCCCACGGGTCAGGTCATCACCAAGGAAGCCCTCTGGGACAATTATCGCTATTTTCTCGATGCCGTCATCCCCGAAGCGGAGCGCTGCGGCATCCGTCTGGCACTCCATCCCGACGATCCGCCCGTTCCCCGTCTCGGCGACGTGGAACGGATTATGATCTCGAGAGAAAACATCCGCCACGCCATCTATGACGTGCACCCCAGCGATATGCTGGGCCTTACCATGTGTCAGGCCAACTTCTACATTATGGGAGAGGATCTGGACGACACCATCCGTGCCTTTGCCGAAAAGATCTTCTTCGTCCACTTCCGCAATACCCGCGGTGACCGCCGCGCCTTCCGCGAGACCTTCCACGACAACGGAGAGTTGGATATGGCCCACCTTTTGCAGGTGTATCGGGATTGCGGCGTTTCGGTTCCCATCCGTGTGGATCACGTTCCCACAATGGCAGGGGAGAAGAGCACTGTACCCGGATACGATGCCATGGGAAGACTCTTTGCCATCGGCTATCTGAAGGGACTTTTGGAAGCAATAGAAGGGAGAAGCGTATGATTCGTATTACGTCCGAGGTTGTAAAAAAGCAAAGAAATTTCTGGAACGGCTGTGTGTTCCATCCCACCGATGCAGTGGAGGACCCTTGGGGCAAGAGAATCCTGGATCGGATGAGCGAGGACGGCTCCATGCGTGCCGTTCGCATCTACGCGATGCTGGAGGACGTGGTCTATACCGACGAAACGGGTAAGCTCTGCTATGATTTCCGTCTCAGCGATCTGCGCCTTGACTATATGGTGGAGAAGGGCTATCGCTTCATTCTGGCCTATGCGGGAATGCCCGATTGCATCGCCGCCGACACCGCCTATAAGACCAGCGTCTCCAAAAACAAGACCCGCTATAAGGGCAAGCTCTGGAACTCCGCACCTCCCCGCGACTTCGCTCTGTGGGAGGAGATCTGCTACGAGTACACCCGCCACAACGTGGAGCGCTACGGCATCGAGGTGGTCTCCACTTGGCTCTGTCAATGCTTTAACGAGCCCGACATCTCCGCCTTCTTCCATTCGGAATTGCCCAAGCCCGAGTGGGAGATCCGCCTTCGTGACTACTGCAAGCTGTACGAGGCTTTCGAGCGCGGCATCCGTCGCGTTTCCGACCGCGTCCGCATCGGCGGCCCCGTTCTGGCCTATAAGCTACCCTTTTTGGAAGGCTTCCTAAGCTTCGTGAAGGAAAAGAACCTGAAGCTGGACTACATCGCCCTCCACGGCTACGGCACCTCTCCCAGACTCATCAATCAGGAGGGGAAGCATATTTGCACCGAGAACCTCGTGGATAAGATCCGCACTTATCGCGACGTGATCTTTGCCTGCGGCTTCGGCGACACGCCCATCGTCGTGGACGAATGGGGAATGGCCTCTGCAGGCTTCTTCAACCGGGAGGAATGCCCCGAACTGATGGCAAGAGAGACGGAGGTCTTCTCCTCCTACTACGTCAAGCTCATTCAAAAGCTGGTGTACAGCGACGTTGTCATTGACGAATTGATGATCTGTCTTTCGGGACAGCACGAAATGGTGGAGGACTTTTCCGGCTTCCGCAACTTCTTTACTTTAAACTTCATCAAAAAGCCCATTTACAACGCCTTCCTTTTGGCGGCCCGTCTGAAGGAGAACGTCCTTGCGGTGGAGGGGGAGAGGGAGAATCTCTTCGTCCTTCCCACAAAAGACGACAAGGGAAATCATATGATCGCCCTGACCTACTCCGATCCTCTTTTCTCTCAGAACGTTCCCACCGTCACCGAAACCTTTGCCTTCGACGAGTCCCTCAAGGGCAAGACCCTCACCCTTTATTGCATTGACGCTGAAACCACCAATCCCTATCGGCTCTATTTGAGAAACGGAATGCAGGAGCCGATCTCCCCCGAGGAGATCGCCCTTCTCCGCGAGGAGGGATGCCTGAAGCCCGTTCTGAAACAGGAGCTCACCGATACGAACCTTTCCCTGCAGCTCACCCCCAACAGCACCTACTTTATTATGCTGAATGAAGGAGAAGAATTATGATCAAAATGAACGACAGAGAAGCCATCATTGAACTGACTCCCCTTTGGAAGGGCGAGCGTTTTCCCGACGGCAGACCCAAGGTACCACAGAAATATCTGGATCAGATGCGCACCATGACTCTGGAGGAGCTTTGGAAGCCCATTTACCTGAAGGGCTACGAGTCCCAGTTTGAGGGAGATCTCAAGACCCTCCACGACGACGGCAGAAAGCTCATCGGCCGCGCCGTTACCGCCACCTACGTGCCCACCCGTCCCGACCTTTTGGAGGTCATCCAGAACGTTGGCAGAAGGGAAGAGCGCAAGGGCAATTTCAACCAGTGGGTCATCGACTCTCTTGTGGAGGGAGACGTGGTCGTGGTGGATATGTACGACAAGATCTTCAAGGGCACCTTCCTCGGCGGAAACCTGACCACCGCCATCCGCACCCGTACCAAAACCGGCGGCGGCATCGTCTGGGGCGGTATCCGCGACGTTGAGCAGATGAAGCAGGTGCCCGACGTGCAGGTCTACTACCGCGGCATCGATCCCACCCCCATCCGCGAGTTTGTGATGAAGGATTTTAACGGCATCACCCGCATCGGTAAGGCCACCGTTCTCCCCGGCGACATCGTCTACGGCGCAGGCGGCGGCGTACTCTTCATCCCCAGCCATCTGGTTCAGGAGGTGGTGGAGGGAGCTGCCAAGACCCATGTCAAGGATGACTTCGGCTTTGAGATGATCGGCAAGGGTAGATTTACCACCGCGCAGATCGACCGTGCCACCTGGACGGAGGAGATGCTGGATATGCTGATGGAGTGGATCCGCACCGACCCCCGCGGAGAAAAATACCGCGATCTGGATTGGTCCTACGAGTACGACCTCGCCCGCAACGGCGACCCCAACGATACCCAGACCATGCTGTAAGAGCATAAAAAAGAAGATCCTGCCCATCGGGCAGGATCTTTTTTTGTTTAGTAAGCAGCCAGGATTATGGTGTAAACGAATCTCCAAAGGAGGCCCTTCTTGCGAAGGCGCTGAATCGTCTCCTTCTCCACGGCCTCAAGGGAACGGAGCTCCTCCTCGGACAGCGTATGCTGACTGAAGCGAGCCTTCTGTGCCAGCTCGCGGCAGGCCTCGGGAGGTGTCTCCTTCAGCAAGCGGAAGAGCTTGACCAGATAACGCCAATGGTACTGACCGCGTCGGTTATGACGACCCTTGTTCAGGCGCTTTCTGCGACGCATCACGCGCAGTTTCCACTGACCCAGGATCAAGCAGAGAATCGCAAGGATCAAAAGGGGAATCCGCAGGATGGGCCAGAGCTTGATCCAAATGGGCGGCTCCTTCTCCTCGGGCGTTTCGTCCTTTTTCTCCTCATCGGGGATCTCCTCATCGGGCAGCTCAGGGGTGTCGGGGGTATCTACGTCGGGCTCATCAGGCTCCTGACCTGCGATGGGATCGTCGGGCTCCTCGGGATCCTCGGGATCGTCGGGCTTGGGACGGTCGGGCTTCTCGGGAATGTTGGGGTCATTGGGGTCCATCTCCAGAGGAATCTGCTCCTGACCGGGAGTAACCTCCAGTATGATCCAACCCACGTCGGGCAGATAATACTCCACCCAAGCGTGCATATTCTTCTCGGTGACCGTCGTCGTTTGACCTGCAACGGCGTCAAAGACGTAGCCCTCCACGTAACGGGCGGGGATACCGGCCGCACGGAGCAGCACCGCCGCCGTAGAGGCGTAGTGCACGCAGTATCCGTTCTTGGAGTACTTCATAAAGAACTGAACGAAGTCCTCGGTTCCGGTGGGAACGCGCCCTACCTTTTCGTTGTATCTGCCGATGCTTCTGACGTAATCGCCGATCTCATCGGCGATGGTGACCACGTCCTTGGTCAGGTCGAAGTTCTCTTCCACGACCTTCTGAGCAAAGCTTTGGATGTCACCGGTCAGGGTGTAGTAAACGGGGTAGACCTCGGGCCAATAGCGCTTGAGCTCCTGAAGGTTCAGGCCGTATTTTTCACGCCACAGATCCTTCCACTCGGAGTTCAAGGGGTTGACCAGATAGTCCTGGGTGTTCACACCGCTGAAGTTTTCACCGTAGCCGTCGATCAGGTGAACGTCCGTTGCGCTGTAGTAGGGCAGGTAGTTCTGCGTCTTGATGGGATCGTGCAGGTCGACGATCCAGAGCTCCTTGCCGAGGCCGGCACGGAACAGGAAGAACTCCTCATCACCGATGCCGAAGCGCTCTCTTCCGTTGGGTGCGAGCCAGGCGATGCCGGTGTATTTACCGTATCCGCGCTCGCGCAGGTACATGGTACCCGTCAGAGTGGAGCTGACCTCCAGAACCTCCTTTTTGGACTGGCTTTTGGAGCCGATGTAGTTTAGACGGATGGTGGAGTCGTTGACCACCAGGATCTGATCGTACTGGTCGGAGTCTGCCGTATCCGTCAGGATCTCCCACTCCATTTCGTCGGCGGTTTCCGTTTCATCCTGCACCAAAACCAGCTTTTGCATCCGATCCAGAAATGCCTCGATGAGACCCTTGGAGCGGTCGGGTGCTACGTAACTGTCGCTGGGATTGACCAAAAACAGGAGAAGCAGAGTCAGAAACGTCGGACCCATAAAGAGGGCCATCAGGTTTCCGGCCTTTTCGGGATTGCGCTTGCGAACCTCCTTGGTCAGAACCAAAAGAAGCACGCAGGCGAGAAGCAGAAAGAGGAAAATGGGGTTCGGCAGGTTGTCCTGACCGAGCAAGCAGGGAATAAAGGGGGCCATCGCCGCAATCAGCGCTCCGGCTACGCGTCCCCGTCTCAGGCTCACTCCTGCCGCAAGGGTCGCAAGCCCTGCGATGAGCATAGCGGGCAGAGTGACCTCACCCTCCACACAATCAAAGAGGAAGAGGGGAATACCCATGTCGTACACTTGGTCGTAGCGGTTGAAGATCGCCACCAGAAGGGAGCCGCACTGATCCCACAGCCCCTGAGTAAAGAGGAAGAGGACACCGGCAACGCCCGCGGCGCACAGGGTGATCCAACCAAAGCGGAAGCTCAGGGCCACCGCCGTGATCAGGGCCACTACAAGGGCCACGACGCAAATGGCGAACAGATCGGCTCTCAGGGTGAATGCGGTCAAAAGACAGCTGATACCCGCAAGACCGATAAAGAAGGATAAGAAAAAGCTTGTGATAATATTCGGAAGATCAGATTTTTTCATGCTCTTCACCTCCGACGTAGATTTTCCAAAGGGCATTGTCTCCGGGACTTTGGGTGACCTCGCCCTTTACGGGAGACTGACGGAGCAGGCCGACCATCATCTCCTCGGCATTGAACTTGGAGTCGATTGCCCAGCGCTTCACTCCGTTTCCGGTGTAAACCAGAACGTCGTGCTTCAGGTTCTTGTGTGCCAGATCGCGGCTCAACCAAAGAAGACGCCCCAGCTTGCGGTCGATCTCGTCCGCATCCCCGTTCAGGATTGTCCATACGAGGATGCCGCCCGTATTGGGGATCATCGCCTCGCGGTAAACCCAATCGCCCATCTTGGCAGACATCTTCCAATGGATCTGCTTTAAGCTGTCACCGGGACGGTAGGGACGAAGCTCGTGATTCTCCGCATAGCCGCCGCCGGGCTTCGGACGCCAGGATACGGAGGTCCGCTCTCCGTTGGGGAGAGCACGGGGCATCGGAATGGGATCGGGATGAACGGTAACGGAAAAGGATTTTTGTGCGTGAAGTCGAAAGCTGAAAAGACCGAGATAATCGTACATTCTGGCCTTTTCGATCCGACACTCCAGGACGCCGCAGTGGTCCGTGGGCAGATCCCCTCCGAAGGACAGAGGGAATTCCTCACCCGTCATACTGTGGTGCCCCGTGATCACCGCCACCTTGCGAGGCGCAGGGAAGGCGCAGGTGATCCGAATGCGGAAGGATACCTTACTTCCAAGGCTGACCTCCCCCGGGACGTCAACGGAAAGCTTGGCACTCCGAACCGCGGGCAAGGATACCAAATACGAAAGCAGGGGCAGAAGCGTCAACACTTCCAAGACGATCAAGGCCGCCCATTCCCGACTGATCCCGTATAGAAAAAGGCATCCGAACCATAGGGTCAGAAAAAGGATCCAACGCTTAATCATAGCGCCTTAGAGAAGAGGAGAGGAAGTAGTCGTTGCGATTTCACGAAGGACGTCTTCCGCAGTACGGTTTTCCGCTGCTGCCAGGGGAGAAAGCTTCAAGCGGTGTGCTACCACGTGCACAAAGGATTCGCGAACGTCCTCGGGTACTACAAAGTCGCGGCCGCGCAGCTGCGCTACAGCCTTGGAGAGGGCGGTCACGGCGAGAGCGGCACGGGGGCTGGCACCGCACTGGATCATCGGATGGTTACGGGTTGCGTGGATCAGGGAGACGATGTAGCTGACCACTTCTTCGCTGACGTGGGTTCTCTCTACAATCTCCTGCAATTCGACCAGATCCTCACGGTTCATCAAGGGTCCGATGGAGGAGAGAGGATTCTGCTTCTGACGGCCCATGATCAGGGAGACCTCATCCTGCTTGGAGGGATAGCCGAGGCTCAGACGGATCATAAAGCGGTCCATCTGGGAGTCGGGCAGAAGCTGGGTACCGGCGGCACCGGTGGGATTCTGCGTAGCCAGCACAAGGAAGGGCTTGGGTACGGGATGGCTGACGCCGTCCACCGTTACCTGACCCTCCTCCATTGCCTCCAGAAGAGCGGACTGGGTACGGGAGGTAGCGCGGTTCAGCTCGTCTGCCAAAAAGAGGTTGCAGAGCACGGCACCGGGCTGGTAGACCATCTTACCGGTCTCGCGGTCGGGCACGGAGTAGCCGGTTACGTCGGAGGGAAGTACGTCAGGGGTGAACTGCATACGGTTGCAGTCCAGCTGAAGAGTCTTGGAAAAAGCAAGTGCCATGGTGGTCTTACCCACACCGGGGATATCCTCCAGAAGGATGTTGCCCTTTGCCAATACGGCGGCAAAAATCCAGGACAAAATATTGTCCTTACCGACGATGACGCTGCGCACCTGGTTCAGAACCTTTTGCGCTTGAAGAGATACGGTTTTTTCGTTGTTTTCCATAGTTTTTCTCCCATCTTAGAAAGCTTTATGGATAAATTGTACACTTAAATCGCCGACTTGGCAAGAGAAATATTTCCATATGAAAAAACTTTACCATTTGGAAACAAATTGATCCCTCCACATCCTCGCAAAGGGAAGTTTTTGAGGTTTTTTCACAAAAAAAGCGCTCCCCGATGAGGGGAGCGCAGGGGAAGAAAAATCGGCTTAGAGATAGGTATTCATGACGTGGTGAGCGCTCAGACCGGTCTGACGGGAGCCGATGACCACCTCGGGCTCCAGCGCCTCGATCCGGTCGATCTGCCCCGAAAGGAAGGCCTCAAGCTGCCTTTTTGCATAGCCGATTCGGTCGATGGCACCGGCGTAGGCATTCCCGAGCTTTTCCCAGCCGAAGGTCTTGCTTTCCTCGTGCCAGAGTCTCTCGTGCAGATCGCGCAGGCACTCAAAATCGTGCTTCATCTCCGGGAGCGTGACCTCACTGCATTTCTTGAGAAATGCAAGGTCTCCCGCCTTGTAGCGATCCCGCAGGGTCATATGCAGACGAGTCTTGGCGAGGGTGCAACGGAACAGAGCCTTGTAAAAATCACAGTAGGGAGCATCGGGGTTCCTTTCAAAGACCTTCAAGGCTCTTTCAAAATATTCGGCACATTGGGGAAGGTCAAAGCCGTAGCAGATCAAATGGATCAACGGATCGCTCCAGAAAAGGAGCTTGCCCACGTTGGCGGTGCCGGTCTGCCCGCAGTGGAAGTCGCTGATTGCCTCGCACATCTCAGAGCTCAGCCCCGTGACGAAGCACGCCACGTCCTCGATCTCCTCCTTGGTGACCTCGCTCCCCCTCCAGCAGTATTCGGAATAAATGGCAAGGCAGGGGAGAGCCTGAATGTGATTGATATCACCGTAGGCCCATGCGGCGGCAAAGACCTCCTTCACCCCGTTCTCCACGCACTCCTTTAAGGCAGGGGTGGCGGTGTTGTAGGTGTGGCGGAAGTTGGGAGCCTGTCCGATCCAGGTCCAAATCCCTCCTGCAAACACCATCTTTCGGTTGAAGGTTTGGTGCACCTTGATGTTGTGACGGTAAAACTCTCGGTCACATTTGTAGTAATCCCAAAAGACCATATCAGCCTCGGGCATGGTGTCGATGGCCTCCTGCGGTACGATGGCGTCGAGGGCAAAGGCTCTTCCGGTTTTTCCCGCAAGGGAGAAGTACATATCGCTCCACATCATCGGGTGAAATTCATACTTTTTGCAAATGGCCACCACGCGGGTGATGTGTTCGTTGAAGATTTCGAAACGATCTCTCAGACCGTCCCGCTTAAAGCTTGCCCCGAAGCCGAGCCCGCGGGTCTCGTCACAGCCGATGTGGATGCGGCCGGAGCGAAATGCCCTGCGGCAGGTGGCGATGCACGCCTCGATGAATTCGTAGGTTCTTTCCTCCCCGGGCAAAAGCACCGATTCGTTTTCCTTGATG
>JAFVYT010000134.1 GCA_017508505.1 Clostridia bacterium | reverse complement strand
TCTCAATACAACCCTGCGAAGCAGGATTTCATCGCAAACGCGATTTCATCCACCGGAGGTGGATTTCACCCGTCGAAGACGGATTTGACTGCGTGTTCTCCGTTAAGGATAACACGCCAACGGGAAGCGTTTTTTTCGTTTAGCGCTCCAGGCCCAGATCCTCCAGCGAAATGGGAATGTCGTTTTCTTCTTCCTCTTCTTCATTCGCCTCGTTTGTTTCCTCGGATTTCTCCGACTCCGAGATCGGGGAAGCATCCTCCGTTTTTTTCTCTTGCTCGGGGACGGCCTCGAGAGGGGCCTCCTCCGCCTTCGTCAGGGCAAAGCCGCGACACAAGAGGGAGAGGGAATAAAAGAGAAAATAGAAGCAAATGGAGGCGACGAAAAACCAATAGACGAATGCCTGGGTCTTACCGAAGGGGAGAAGCTCGTAAAAGTAAAACTGACTGAATTTTTCCTTCATCAGAACGCTGAAGACCAAAAGCCCCAGCTCCGTAAGCACGTGGAGCGAGGCAAGATAGGCTGAAAGCCTTGTGATGCCCGCATTCAGGGCTCCTGCCAGAACGAGTCCTCCCTCCAGAATCAGAAAGACAAGGGTGACGATGACGGAAAGGGGAAGCTCCTTTCCCTCTACGATCTGCGCCAATTCCAGAAGCCCGTAGCAGGTCAGCGGGGCACCGCACAGGACGGCGGCGATGAAGCTTCCGAAGCGGGAGCGGAAGAATAAGCTGAACAGATAAGACAAAAGCAGGCAGAAGGGAGCGGCGGTATAGAGAAGATCGGAGGCGAATTCCAAAGGGCCGCCCTTGGTTCCGATGGGGATCTCAAAGCCCGTGACGAGGCCACGGTCGGAAAAGATCGCCAAATTAAAAAACGTAAAGAAAAGCATCCCCGCGGCACAGAGAACCGCGGCAAGACAGAGCAGGCGGGATCGGTTTCGAGGCATAGTGTTCTCCTTTCGGGATCTGGCTTTATTATACGAAAAAAACAGGGAGGCGTCAAGTTGTCATTGCGTGTCACCGTCCCCGCGTGGTATCCTCCGAAAAAAAGGAGAGGACAAGCCGTGAAAAAACTGACGGAGAAAAAAGCAAGGGACCTTTTGGCAGGGTATTTTTCCTCCCGCAGGCAGATCAAGCGAGATTCCGAGGGAAACCCCGTGGTGGCAAAAACGGGCGAGGTGCTCTTTGAGGAGCGTCCCTGCACCGTTACGGGGATTGCGCTGGCACTGGGAATGGGCAAGCGGGAGGAGCTCTTTTCGGTCAAGGATAAAAAAGTAAAAGCGCTCATTGACAGAGCGCTTTTAAGGGTAGAGGAGAATGCGGAGGAAAAGCTCTTTTTTAAGGAGACCGTGGGCGGGGCAAGACTGTTCTTGTCCGTGAACTTCAAGCGCTGGGCTGAGGACGGGGTCCCCGAGGAGGAGGGGGCTCCAAGTCTTGGGGTGTGTAGCCTCTGGTCAGAGTGAGGACTCCTCCGAGACCAGAAGCACGCTTCCGCGATGCACCGAAACGAGGGTGCTTTCGTCTCCTTCGTTGCTGACTCCCAGAGGAAGATAGGGGAAAAGTAAAAGATGCTCTCCGGAGTATTTTGCTTCCGAAACGGATACCTCCGCCTCTTTTTCCAGAGCAAAAAGGGAAAAGTACCCCTTTCTCGTCAAGGGCTTGTGGAGACCCTTTTCCAAAAGAGAGGTGCGTCCGTGAGCGTCCAGTATGACACCCCGTGCGCCCTGCCGTGCCAGAAAGGCGAGGGTCTGAAGATTTGCCACGGAGTGGGAAAAGCGCGTCCCTCCGAGGGCGCCGTAGAGGTAAAAGAGCCGATAACCTCGGGCAAGGCCCTCCCGCAGGGCGGCGAGGGTGTCCGTGTCGTCCTTGACCGTGGGCAAAAGCACCCGCTCCACCCCTTCGGGGATGTAGCCGAGGGAATCTCCGTCCCCGACGTACAGATCGGGGGCAAGGCCCATTTTCTTTAAGTGGGCAAGGCCTGCGTCGGCGGCGATGATCAGATCCTCTTCCCTGACCTGCAAAAGCTCGGGGGAGAAGTCTCCCGCACCCACAACGTGGCAGATTTTTTCCATAAAACGTTCCTTACTTGATTCTTTTCAGCAGAGGAATGCGGGAGACCGCAGCCCCTGCAACGGCGGTGATGAGGATCTCGGGGATCATATAGCAGCCGTTGTACACCACGGAGTATACCGTCGCAAGACCGAAGCCCGAGAAATGCTCCATGACAAAAGCGGAAAAGCCGAAGCTCTTCGCGGCGCTTTCCGTAAAGAACCACTCCGCCCAGGCACCGTAGAAGATGGCACCGGAGAGCACGTGGAAGAGGTAGCAGAGACTGAGCCCGAGAACGCTCCCCCACACAAGAGCCCACTTGGTGTCAAGCTTTTTGCGCCAGAGGCCGCCGATCCCGACTGCGGTGAAGGCAAAAACGTAGTCCAGAAGAAGGATGGCAAGGGCCGCTCCGAGAGAGCCCATATAGGAATCGGAGGAGGGGAGAAAAAGCCCCGATACGGTTCGGAAGCCCACGGCCATCTGCAAAACGGAGTACACAAAGGCGCTCCCGAAGCCCCAGGGAAGCCCGTACAGATACGAGACGAGCACCAAGGGCAGAAGGCTCGCGGGGGTGATGGTCCCTCCGAAGGGGAGGTTCAGAAAAGGGATCCACTCGGCCACAAGAGAGATGGCGGTGGCAAGGGAAAGAAGCATCGCCGACGTCACCAGACGTCGCGTTTTTGTGTGCTGCATAAAAAGGCTCCTTTTCAAAAAAAGTCGCACAGGACGGAAGTCCTGCGCGAATCAACCTCATTCTCAGCAAAACTCCCTACGCCGGTATTATCCGTTTCAGGTGAAAGGGTTCGCAATCCTCTGCGTCTCAGCCGAAGCACCCCTGTTTTCCGCTCGTGTGCGTGGGCTCATCATAAATCATTTTTTACGGTTTGTCAAGGGATATTATGAATTCAACAGAAAAATTTTGCAACAGCATTCACCCCTTTCCTCCTCAGGAGGCGTTTTTTCTTGCCAAGGCGCGACGCATTGCCTACGGCGGAGCCCGAGGGGGAGGGAAAAGCTTTGCCATGCGTGCCAAGCTTGTTCTTTTGGCTCTGCGGTATCCGGGGATCCAGATTCTGCTTTTGCGTCGCACCTTTCCCGAGCTCAGGGAAAATCACATCAATCCCCTGCGTCGCTGGCTTCACGGGATCGCCTCCTATCGGGACTCTACCAAGGAGTTTCTCTTTCCCTCGGGATCCCGTATCAAGTTGGGGTATTTGAACGAGGAGGCGGACGTGCTCCAGTATCAGGGGCAGGCCTACGAGGTGGTGGGGATGGAGGAGGCCACCCAGTTCACCCAGTCCCAATACTACGCCATGACCGAGTGCTGTCGCTTGGCGGGGCTTCTGCGAGAGCCCTTTACCCCCAGAATGTATTTTACCTGCAACCCCGGGGGTGTGGGGCACGCCTGGGTCAAGAGGCTCTTCATCGATCGGGACTACGGCCCCGGGGAGCGGGCGGAGGACTATCTTTTCATTCCCTCTACGGTCTACGACAACCGCTACCTTGTGAAGGAGAACCCCGAATATATCCGCACCCTGGAGAGCCTGCCGCCTCTGCGCAGAAGAGCAATGCTGGACGGAGACTGGGACGCCTTTGAGGGACAGTATTTTACGGAGTTTGACCGCGCCCGCCACGAGATCGCGCCCTTTTCCATTCCCTCGGATTGGCACCGCTTTGCGGCACTGGACTATGGGCTGGATATGACTGCCTGCCTATGGCTGGCCTACCCGCCGGATCGGAGTCGCATCGTGGTGTATCGGGAGCTGTATCTGCCGGATCTGATCCTCTCCCGTGCCGCCGAGGAGATCCTGCGGGCGAACAGTGGGGATGAGCTTCGATACGTGGTGGCTTCTCCCGATCTTGCGGGTCGCCGTCAGGACGGGGGCAAGTCGGGCTTTGACATTTTACAGAGAGGCGGAGTGAAGGGACTTGTCCCCGCAGACAATGCCCGCATTCCCGGGTGGCGCAGGGTCAGAGAGAGTTCTTGCGTGCCGAGGGGCGGGACGGGGCGTATCTGGGGATCTTTTCCGCCTGCCGCAACCTGCTTCGCACTCTGCCGAGGCTCACCTTCGACTCGGTGAAAACCGAGGATGCGGCACTGTTCCCCCACGAATATACCCACGCACCGGACGCCTTGCGCTACGGCCTCTCCTCCTTGCCCTTTTTGCCCGGAGAGGCGCGGGAGACGGTGGCGCCCCCGCGGGATCTGCGGGCGGAGTTCTTCGGAAAAAAAGGGAACAAGGGCGGGTATCTGGACTTTCTGAAAAAGTGATTGACTTTGGTCCCGGGGGGTGGTACACTTTTTTTCGGAGGGTATTATGTGGAGAGAATTTTTGGAGCAAGAGGGCATTTTCTGTGCCCGTGAATTAAGGCGGGACGCTCTGCGGATCGTATCCGAGGCGAGATTTCGCCGCATAGAGGAAAGAATCGGGAGGGTGGAGAGCGCCGTTGTCTTTCTGATTCCCTATTATGCAGGTCAGCAAACCACCAATCTTTCCGTTTACGCCCAGCCGCGGGACTATCACCTGTATATCCGCATCCTTGCCGAGCGCTTCGGGGATTTTTTGGAGCAAAAGGGCTCGGATTTGGGCTTTTGCGCCTTGGCGGACTCCTCTCCTATTGACGAGCGGGACGCCGCGCTGAAGGCGGGCCTCGGCATCAGAGGGAAAAACGGTCTGGTGATCTCAGAGCGCTACGGCTCGTACTTTTTCATTGGGGAGCTGTTCTTGAACCGCCCGGTCTGCCCCTCAGAGCCCGTTTCCCCCCGATCCTGCCCCGATTGCGGTGCTTGCCGCAGAGCCTGCCCCACGGGGGCGATTCTGGATCCGAAGCGGGAGGAATGCCTTTCCCTCATCACCCAGAAAAAGCGCCTCACCCCCCGTGAGGAGGAGCTTCTTTCCCGTGCCACGTGCAAATGGGGGTGCGATCTGTGCCAGAGCTCTTGTCCCTATAACGAAAAGGCCGAAGAAACCCCCATCCCCTTTTTTCGGGAGGCGCACGTGACGCAGCTGACCGAGGAGGTCGTGGAGAGTGACAAGGCGGAGTTTCTGACCCGTGCCTTTTCCTGGCGTGGGCGGGACGTGCTCCGTCGCAACCTGAAAAAATAAAAAGAAGATCCGCAGCCCTTAGCGTGTTATCCTTAACGGAGAACACGCAGTCAAATCCGTCTTCGACGGGTGAAATCCACCTCCGGTGGATGAAATCGCGTTTGCGATGAAATCCTGCTTCGCAGGGTTGTATTTAGACGGATTTGATTTCATCCGAG
>JAFVYT010000133.1 GCA_017508505.1 Clostridia bacterium | reverse complement strand
GCTCAGAAGCGAATAATTCATATCCGGCGAAAAAGCAGGCAAATTCCGATTTGCCTGCTTTTTTCTCTTGCAAGGACGGATTATTATGATATAATGATCCCAGTTATTTTTCGGATTTGACCAAAAGGAAGTAAAAAAACATGGACGCTTTTCTCTTTTCCCTTACGACCATATCCCCCGTAATCCTGACGGTGATCCTCGGATACTTTTTGAAAAAAACCGGACTTTTGCCGAAGGAGATGGTCGCTCCCTTAAACAAGCTGAATTTCCGTGTGTTCTTACCTGCGATGCTCTTCTTGAACATCTACAATATGGAGTCGTTCCAAGGGCAATCCTACGCCTACATCCTCCTTTCCGCCGTAACGGTGCTTCTTGTTTTTGCCGTTTCGATTCCCTTAACGAGCCTTATTACGGAAAGGGCCGAGCGAAGAGGCGTTTTGCTGCAGGCGAGCTTTCGCTCCAACAACGCTCTGATCGGCGTCGCCCTTGCTCAGTCCCTATGCGGGGACGAGGGGGTACGCGCCGCGGCGCTGCTTTCTGCCGTTGTGATTCCCCTGTTTAACGTCCTCGCGGTTCTAAGTCTTTCTCTGTTTCAGAGGGACGGCGCAAGGCTTGACTTCAAAAAGCTGGGCCGCGATATCCTTGCCAATCCCTTGATTCGAGGCATCGCCCTTGGGCTGATCTGCGTGTTGATTCGCTCGGTCCTCGAAAGGATCGGCTTCGGGTTCCGTCTGGGTCAAATCACGCCGCTGATGAGCGTTTTGAAATCCCTTTCCTCCCTTGCGACGCCCCTTTCCCTCATCGTTCTGGGTGCACAGTTTGAATTTTCCGCAGTTTCGGAAATGAAAAAGGAATTGGTTTTCGGAACGGCGATGCGCACCCTCATTGTACCGACTCTTGCCCTCGGTGCCGCCTTTCTTTTCTTTCGTGACGCCTTCACCGCCGCTCAGTTTGCGGTATTGATCGCCGTATTTGCAACCCCTGTTGCCGTATCCTCCGTCCCAATGACGCAGGAAATGGGAGGAGACGTGGAATTGGCCGGTCAGATCGTCGTGTGGTCCACCGTAGCCAGCACCGCAACGGTCTTTCTCTCCACGCTTCTTTTACGAATGGCAGGAATCTTCGGATGAGGCCGCTTCCCGCAAAGAAGATATCTTTGCGGGATTTTTTCAAAAAATTCAAAAAAACGTAACATTTATTTTGACAATACACTCCGTTTGTGCTACAATAAAATCAGAGTATGGGATCAGAGAATCCTATGATAAAACAAGGAGGAAACCGATATGAAAATGGTATTTGCGATTGTAAACAACGACGATGCTCCCGACGTAATGAAGGCGCTCAATCAGGAGCACATCCCCGCAACCAAGCTCGCCTCCACCGGCGGCTTTCTGATGAAGGGAAACACGACCTTCATCTCCTGCGTTGAGGATGATATGGTATCGAGCACCATTGCGATCATCAAGGAGCACTCAAGAAGAAGAACGCAGCTGATGCCCGTGGATTATGCCCATTATAATCCCGGAATCGCTCCCTACCCGGTCGAGATCACCATTGGCGGTGCCACCGTTTTCGTTGTGGACGTGGAGCATTTCGAAAAGGCGTAAAAAATGAACACCATTTTGGGAAATCGCGGGATTCTCGGGACACTCTTCGGCGCAATCAAACAAAAGAAGCTCGCAGGATGCTACATCATCGAGGGAGCTGAGGGGAGCGGAAAGCTGAGCATTGCCCGTCTCGTTGCCTCTGCCCTTACCTGTGAGAATCCCCGCCCCGACGGTTCCCCCTGCCATCAATGCCGAAGCTGCCGAAACGTAGCGTCAATGGGTCACATTGACGTAGTAGAGCTTCGACTTGAGGAGGATAAAAAGCAAATTCCCGTGGAGGCGGTTCGAAAAGCGTTGGATTGTACCCGCTTTCGCCCTGCGGAGGGAGACTGGCGCGTTTTCATCATCGAGAACGCGCAAGCGCTCAACAAGTCCGCTCAAAACGCTCTTTTAAAAAGCATTGAAGAGCCCGCCCCCGGAAACGTTTTCTTTCTTCTGACGGAGGACATCGCCAAGCTCCTGCCCACGGTTCGCAGTCGCGGTGTAAAGCTCCGCACGGAGCCGCTTGATCGGGAATCGATCGAAAAGGCCCTCATCAGGGACGGTGCCGAAGCCGAGGCGGCGCAGGAGGCCGCCCTCCTCAGCACGGGCTCCCTGGGAAAAGCTAAGGAGCTCTTACTGGATGCTGAGACTCGCCGTGCAAGGCAGAAAGCGCTCCAATACTTTTCCGCCTTGATGGACGGTGCAAGCTTCACCAAGCTTTGCCTGATCATCCCTCCGAGCGGAACCGGCCGCGGTGAGCTTGAGACGCTTCTTGCGCTCATTAAGATCGGCCTGAGAGATCTGATGGGAACCCGATTCGGAGCAGTCAAGCCTGAGTTTTTCTCCGATACCGAGTTTATGCGGGATCTCGCCAGCGTGATCTCTCCCGTAGCGGCAAGTCAACTTTTTCATTTAACTGAGGAGCTGGAAAAGGCCTCGGGCCAAAACGCAAATCTTTTCTCTGCCTTATCGGGCTTTCATCTGACCGCTATGAAGCTTGCGCGGGCTGAATAATCACGTTTTTTTAAAATTTGCATAAGATAAGCCTGTGGTTTTCTTTGTTTTCCTTCAATCGTAACGGGATTGTAAATTTTCCCATTGTATTGAAAAAACTCAAATCATTTGGTATAATTGATTTGTTTACCCTATCAATATGAGAATAAAGTTCTGTGAAAGGATCGACGCCTTTTTACCATGGATACAAGTCAAGGAAAAATTATTATTTCCGGTGGAAAGCCTCTTTACGGTGAGATCCCCGTTTCCGGTATGAAAAATGCGGCGGTGGCCATCATTCTGTCCACCATTCTGACGGAAGACGTATGCGTCATTGAAAATCTTCCCGATATCAGCGACGTAAACGTTTCACTGCAGATTTTGGAGTCCGTCGGCGTCAAGGTGAAGAAGCTTGGACGGAATACCGTCGAGATCGACTCCACCTACGTTTCCCCCGGAATCGCTCCCTACGAGCTCGTCAGCAAAATGCGCGCCTCCTATTACCTCATCGGTGCGGAGCTTGGGCGCTTCGGACGCGCCTTCGTGGGTCTTCCCGGAGGCTGTGACTTCGGCGTCCGTCCCATCGATCAGCATATCAAGGGCTTTGAGGCTCTCGGGTGCGAGGTCAAGGTGGACGGCGGTTACATAGAAGCAAGTGCCAAGGATGGCAGGCTTCAGGGCTCCTCCGTTTATATGGATATGGTTACGGTGGGAGGCACCATCAACGTGATGCTCGCCGCTGTGAAGGCAGAGGGCATTACGGTCATCGAGAATGCAGCACACGAGCCTCATATCGTGGATACGGCAAACTTTCTCAACGCCTGTGGCGCAGACATCAGCGGCGCGGGAACCGACGTCATCAAAATCCGCGGTGTGAAGAAGCTTCACGGCGTTACCTACACCATCATCCCCGATATGATCGAGGCAGGGACCTTTATGATTCTGGCCGCGGCAACGGGAGGTGAATTGAAGGTGACGAACCTGATCCCCAAGCATTTGGATTCCGTCACGGCAAAGCTCTGTGAAATGGGCGTTGTGGTGGAGGAGGAGGGTGACTCTCTCACGGTGCGCCGAGGAGACGGACCTTTAAAAAAGGTCAACGTCAAGACACTTCCCTATCCCGGATTTCCCACGGACATGCATCCGCAAATGAGCGTTCTTTTGTGCCTTGCGGACGGGCTTTCCCGACTCACCGAGAGTGTCTGGGATTCCCGCTTCCGTTACGTTGAGGAATTGAAACGTATGGGCGCCAAAATCACCATCAACGGAAGAACCGCCGAGATTGAGGGAATTCCCTCTCTATGCGGCTCCTCCGTCCGAGCAGTTGATTTACGCGCAGGCTGTGCGATGGTCATCGCAGGGCTTGCGGCAGACGGAATCACAGAGATCGACGAGATTTACCATATCTTCCGCGGATATGAGGATCTGATCGGAAAGCTTCAGGCTGTCGGTGCCGACATTAAGGTGGTATATCCCAAGAAAGTGGATTTTGCCGATTTTTGATTTTTAAAGGTATAACATGGATCAGAACACGAAAAAAGAAGGCTCCCCTCAGAAGGAGAGCAAGAAGGGACGCGGCTTCAGACGCCACCGTCCCCGTAACAAAAAGAAGGATAACAAGCCTCAGGTCTCTCCCGTATCGGAAGAGACGCTAAGCCCTGTTGCGGGTGAGGAAGTTGTATTAACTCCCGTGGAGGTCGAAAGCCTTTCGGCTGCCAAAGCCGTAGAGGTCCCCGAAGCGTCTGCTCCCGAGCCAGAAAAGCATGAGGTAGTCGGGATTCGCTTCCGCCCCGTAGGTAAAACCTACTCCTTTGATCCCGATGGGCTGCAGCTCTCCATGGGTCAGGAGGTCATCGTCGAGACCAGCCAAGGCAAGGAATTCGGAACGGTCAGCACCCCGAACCGTATGGCCGTGATTTCTCCGGACCTGCTTCCCTTAAAAAAAGTCCTGAGAAAGGCTGAGCCTAAGGACATCGAAAAGAACGAGGAAAACAAAAAGCTGGAGTGGAGTGCCAGAAAGACTTTCCACGAAAAGGCTGAAGAGCACAAGCTGGAGATGGCCCTTTCCGACGTGGAATGTGCCTTTGACCGCTCTAAGCTCATCTTTTACTTCACCTCCGAGGGGCGGGTGGATTTTCGCGAGTTTGTGAAGGATATGGCAAGTATCTTCAAGACCCGCATTGAGCGTCGCCAGATCGGTGTAAGAGACGAGGCAAAGCAGCTCGGCGGTCTCGGAATCTGCGGCAGACCCCTTTGCTGCAGCTCGTTCCTGGACGATTTTCAGCAGGTGTCCATTAAGATGGCAAAGGAGCAGAATCTTTCCCTGAACCCCACCAAGATCAGCGGTACCTGCGGAAGGCTGATGTGTTGCCTGCGCTATGAAAACGACGTTTACGTAGAGGCGGCCAAGCACTGCCCCCGTCAGGATTCTGTCGTGATGACTCCCCAAGGAAAGGGCGTCGTGGTCGAGTCCAACATCCTTTGCGGAAAATGCAAGGTAAGGTTGGAGTCCGATCCTGAAAACATCCTTCCCTTTTCTGCGGAGGATTTGAAGGTCATCCCGAAGCAAAAGAAGCCTCAAAACCAAGAAAAGCAAAATAAGGATAAGGGAAATTCTTAAGGAAAATCAATAAAATTCGGCAAAGGCCTTGAATTTTTTATAAGTAGTGCTATAATATTGATATCAAAAATTTGGAGGTACATAAAATGGCTTATATCATTTCCGACGAATGTCTGGGTTGTATGGCTTGCGTGGACGAGTGCCCCGTAAGTGCTATCAGCGAAAAGGACGGCAAGGTTGCAATTGATAAGGATCTTTGCACCGAGTGCGGCGCTTGCGCCGGCGTTTGCCCCGTTGAAGCTCCCCAGCCCGAGGCCTGATTATGGAGAAAGCCGCTCCTTAGAGAGCGGCTTTCTTTTTTTCAAAGCAAGAAAAGAAGGGATTCAAATTCGAATCCCTTCTTTTTTGATGCCCATCAGAGCGTCGTCCTTTAAGAAGGGCAAAAGGCCCGTTGCCTTCTCCCCTTCTCCAAGTTCAAGAAGGACGAGGATCGACCAATACAGAAAAAGATTCTTTTTGATAGGGTGCTTTGTTTTCTTATGGCGCGCTTCAAGACGTTTCAGCAGTACCTTGTCCATTTTCTCCCGACAAAGGAGCCTTTGATACCGAAGGTAAAAGAGGAAGAGATCGAGGAGAAACGTCGTGAGAATGAGAAAAAACGCAGATAGGATGCCAAACAGAACAGCAGCCGTCATATCAGAGCTCCTTTGCAAGGTAGGCCTCTTGCATTCGATACCAATCCAGGACACCTTCGGCAATGGCATCGGCTACACGGTCATCATAATCGCTGCGAAGGGCGATTTGAAACTCTGAGGGCGAGCAAATAAAACCAACCTCCACGAGTGTTTGAGGGAAGCGGTGATTGCGGCAAAGGGCAAGCTTTTGCTGTTGCGTTCCGTAATCGTAGAAGCCAAGCTCCAGCGCCACGGACTCGTGGACGTAATCGGTCAGGGAAATGCCCGATTCAGACCAATAGAGCCCCCAGGTGCCCTTGGCGTTATTGGGATTCTTTGTCTCGGCAACGGAATTGTGATGGATGGAAATGGAAAGATCGGGATCCGTCGCGGTAAGAAGATCCATCCTTTCGTAAAGGCTGACGGTGACGTCGTCTCTGCGAGACAAAACGACCGTGGCCCCGAGGGACTCCATTTTCTCAGCAAGCTTTAGGGTAATGGCAAGGTTCAGATCCTCCTCGTTCCGACCACTCAAAAAGCCGAGGGCGCCGGAGTCGCTCCCGCCGTGTCCCGCATCAAGAACAACGGTCTTCCCTGTCAGAGGCTTTTGGGAATCGGAAAGAGCCTGCGGCTGACGGAAGGAAAGAAGAAGCTTCCCGTCCTCATAGGAGGCATTCATCCCGTAGTAATTCTTTGAGCTGCGAAGCTGAAGGCTCAAAAGAAGATCCTCCCCGGAGGAACGGACGGAAAAGCTCCGAAAGAGTCGGTCATTCTCGGGGAGGGACACACCCGAGGAGGCAGAGGAGGCGGCACCGATAACCGTGACCGAAACTGCCGTTCCCTTTACCGAAAGGTTATAGTGAGGCGCCGCGCCGAGCTCCAGAGAAAAGACCGTTGCCTTTTCGTCGGAGGTAATCCCGATGCGCTTCAGCTCTGCTTCGGGAAGGGGCTCACCGTAGAGAAGCTCAACGTTTTCCAAAGCAACGTATTTTCCGATCGCAAGCTTACAGTAACCGCCGATGCAGGATACCACCCGATCCGTCATACCGGCGGAAGCGGGCGTGAATTCATCGTAAAAGGAGCTGGAGGGAGAGTTTTTAACGTGGGTATAGTCTGTTTTGACCCGAGCAAGAAGGGAGTAGTCCTCAGGAAGCAGAAGGATCTCCGGCCCCTCAGCAGTGACGGTATCGGAGTCGCGGGTCACCCGAATGAAAACGCGTCCCAAGGAAAGCGGCTCGGTACCGCTTTCTACGATGCGAAGATTGATCTTTCCGGAAT
>JAFVYT010000132.1 GCA_017508505.1 Clostridia bacterium | reverse complement strand
TGCCCGCAGCGATCATGCGATTGTTCGGATTCTCCATCGTATCCACCCTCTTATCCATCAGTTCTTCTTGCACATACCTGCCATATATGTATATGGCGCAGCGGGCGGATTTATGCATACATCCGAAAACCCGACTGTTCATGCAGCCGGGCTTGTTTTATGCCATGGTTTCCAGCATTTTGAGGGTGACCTCGTATCGGGTTTCCTTTCCTGCCTTGTA
Organism: Clostridia bacterium; assembly: GCA_017508505.1. The sequence goes on along the minus strand of JAFVYT010000132.1, from coordinate 9,468 downwards.
GGCCTCGCACTCGGCCTTCATCCATTCGCCCATACGCCGCACCTCGTTGCCGCTGCTCCCTGCGATGTGGGGAGTCAGGATGCATCCGGGGAGGGTGTAGAGGGGGCCTCCCTCCTCGGGCGGCTCGGGGCTGGTGACGTCCAGAACTGCCGTCAGATCCTCCCGCTCGGTCAGGGCGCGGATCAGATCTGCCTCCACCACCTGCGCTCCTCGGCCCGTATTCAGAAAGCAGGCCCACGGTTTCATAGAGGCAAAGTGACGGTATTGCAGCATACCGCACGTGGCGGCGTTGTTGGCGAGGTGGTTGGAGACCACGTCGCACTCGGCGAAGAGCCGCTCCAAGCTGACCTTTTCCACTCCCAGCTCCGCGGCGGTCTCGTCGGGCAGGAAGGGGTCGAAGACCAAAACCGAGAGCTTATAGTCACAAAGCCTTCGGATGACCAGCTTCCCGATCGTTCCCGCACCGATGATGCCGACCTTGGCCCCGTAGTTTCCGGGGAAGCGCGCAAGGAGTGCCTTGCCCTCCTTTTTGTTCCGATAGCGCATATTGCGGAAAAAGCTCTTGTTTGCCAAAATGATCTGTGCCGTGACGTATTCGGCCACGGGAATGGCGTTTGCTGCCCAGGCGGAGAAGACCTTCACGCCCAAGTTGAGGAAGGGGCGGGCAAATCCCTGAACGGAGCCTGCACCGTAGAACACCGCCTTCAGGCTCGGCAGGAGGCGGCGGATTTCCTCCTCCTCCAACGCGGGCATTCCCCAGGTGGAAAAGACGATCTCGGTGTCCCGAAAGGATTCGGGATTTGCCTCCAGATCTGCCTTTTGAAAGACCTTGTCCTCGGTGCCGTAAACGGCTCTCAGCTTTGTTTCTTTTTCACAAAGATAGATTTCCTTCATTGTGCAATCTCCCATAATGCAAGGGCTTCCCGACCGAGAGTCTCGATTTTCCCGTCGGGCATAAATTCCAAAAGAAGCGTACGCTCCCCCTCGAAGAGGGACAGATAGTCCCGCCAAAGACCCACTGCCTCGGACAGGGGAAGCTTTTCCCTCCCGCGCCAATGGAACACGTGCAGGTGCTCGGTATAGGGGGCGACAAGGCGGGCATAGGCGAGGTTTTCCTCGATGGTGGTGAATTGATTCGGCTGCCAATACATCCGAAAACGGGGACTTGCTACCGCCCTCAAAGCCTCCAGCGCACCCTCCTTGCAGTTGGTGTAGGTCTTGTTGTGACACTCCGAACAAAGGGTGATCCCTTCCTTTTCCGCAAGGCTTGCCGCCTCGCGGCAGGCGGCAAAGAGCGCCGCTTTTTCGATTTCGGTGTAGTCTGCGGCGTTCTTGTTTCCGCACCAGACCCGCACCACGTCGGTGCCGAGGACTTTTGCTGCGACAAGGAGCGGGGGCAATTCCTCCATCGGGGATACCCCGAGGCGGAAGTAGGAGCCGTAGGAGCAGCAGGTGATGCCGTATTGCGCCTGAAGTGCGGCGATCTCGGGGGCCTTTTCCGGAGGCACGTGTACGTCGCTCCCCCACTCGATAAAGGAAAGGCCGACCTTTTTCATTTCTTTCAGAATTCGCTCCGGGCTCTCGGCACGAAAGGAGACGGATACCAAGCCGAGTCGATGCTTCATTTCTCTGCCTCCATGGTGATCCGAAGGGTATCGGATTTTACCTCATAGACCAGATAGCGTCCGTTGCGGTTGTAGAAGAGGCGCGGCTCGGGATCTGCCTTTCCGTCAAAGCAGAAGCGGCAGGTGGCACCCTGATAGGCCACGGTGATCTCTCCCTCCTTTTCGCTCCTCTCGGTCTCGTTTTCTCCGTCAAAGGCAAAGACGGGCACCGAAAAACCCACGTTTTCGTCTCCCTTGACGGAAAGGAGCACCCCGTCGGAGGCAAGGTGCAGGGTCAAAAGAAGGGTCTTTGTCCCCATAAAGATCTCAAAATCCGCCTCTGCCACACCGTCCCCTTCTCTTTTTTCCTTCAGGGACCAGTTGGCATAGCACTCCGAGGCGTAAAGCCGCCTTTTTCCCAATTCCACGAAGGGGGCAAGACTCATATTCATCAGGTTATTTTGCTCCAAGGTGTACTTGGGCTTTTTGGGGAAGGGCACCGAGAGGCACAGAGTCCCGGGACAGCCCTTTTTGTGGATCCTGCCGATGCCGTTTGCGTCGTAGTGGGGATCCATCAGAAGCTCCGCCTCGGCGTGGTAGTCTCCCGCCGTGAGAAAGACCTTGTGAAAGCGGGGGGAGGTGACGGCCACAAAGCCCCCCTGCTGGGCAGGGGCTACTGTGGGGAGGATGTCCTCTTGTCCGAAGAGCAGGGCGGGGTAGAGGTTGGAGGCGGCGGTGATCATATACTTGTTGAAATATCCGTAGCCCTCACAGCCGATCTGAGAGGAGAGGGGATAGCGGTTTTTGATGTGGTGGCAGGGGGTCGCGTTCAGGCCCTCGCCGAGGGTCTCGGCGGCAAGGCGTGCGGCCGCCTTGAATTTTCCCGCTCGCTCGAGGTCTCCCTTTTTCCGATGGCGTGCGGCCTCCATCTCACAGTAGGAAATGAGCATGGCCTCGTTGTGGAGGAACTGATTGCTCCGTCCGCCGAAGGAAAATTCCCCCGTGACGGACTGCATCCGAAGGGTCAGGTCTGCGGTCTTGTCCAGCATCTCATCCAACGCCTCGTAAAAGCGCCCCCGATACCCCGCCAAGAGAAGAAAGGCGGAAAGGTAACGGAAGACCAGATCGTACACCATCGGGTTTGCGATGGGGGGATTGTCCATATAAAGGCCGGAGCGGTCCAGATTGGCAAGCTGAGAGGGGATCTGATGCTCCACAAACGCTAAGGTATCCACCCCGCAAAAGAGGCCGCGCATCCATTCGCTGACGGCGGCGAACATCGCCCAGTTGCCCACGAAGCCTCCCGTCCCTTGGTCGATTACGTGGTAGGTCTCCCAAGGGTTCACCGTGGCGAGCCTTGCTCTCCAGCGGGCTACGGTCTCGGGGTCGAGGGTGCCCTTTTTTTCCATTAAGTCAAGGCAGGTGCAGATCTCCCGAATGGTAAAGTCGTTCCCTGCGTGGGAGGGGGCCGTGGTGATGTTGGGGAGCTGGGTCATACAAAGCTCCATCATCTCAATAAAGGTATCCCGCAGATGCGGCTTTCTCCCGTAGGCAAGCAAAATGCCGATGTTGGAGGCAAGACGGGCAAAGCCGTGCTCTGTGATCCCCACGGATTTTGCCTCCTGGATATAGTCCCGAATCCCCTCGGGGGAGTAGGCCTCCAGAGCCTTTTCCATCATAGCAAGATAATACGCTCTCATTTTTCAACCTCAAAATACGTTTTTGTTTTCCCGATAGCCCTTCCAGATCACCTCGAAGAAATCCTTTTCGTCCGGAATGGGGCGCACGGGGCGAAGGCGGGTGGAAAAGCCGTCGCCGCTTTGGCGGAGCTCTTGCACCGTTTCCTTGGTGGGGGGAGGAGCCAACAGGGCTGTCAGCACCGCCGAGGCGGTGAGGGCGATATCCCGCAGCACGGCGTCCTCACAGTCCTTCCAAAGGGGGGCGATCTCCTCCAGCGCGGCGGCCATCCCCTCGGGCTTCGGCAGAGCAAGCGCCGTGGCGCTCATGGCCCTTTGTACTTTTTTTACGGCCTCGGGCTCGGTGCCGAGCCTGACGGGAGGGACGGCCTCGCAAAGGGCGGCAAAGCGCTCCTCCTCGATCAAGGTACCCGGGTGGCAGGTGATGAACTGCGCGGCGCGCAGAGCTCCCACCTGACCCGCGTTCAGGGCGGAGCCTCCGGGACGGGCAATGCCGTGGGTGCCGGCGCATTCCCCCACGGCGAACAGATGCGGCACCGTAGACTGCCAGAAGGCGTCCACCGCCACGCCGCCGTTGTTGTGCTGGGCACAAAGGGCGATCTCAAGGTACTCGGTTTCAAGGGAAACGCCCTTGGAGCGGTACAGCTCGATGGCGGGGGCGTTGAGCCTCTCCAGCCGCTCGATGGGGGTGCCGCCGAGAGCGTTTCCGCGGGCAAGGTACTCTCTTGCCTCCTCAGGCAGGCGGGAAAAGTCGATGTCAAAGGGATTTCGGGTGAAATCCAGATACACCCGACGGCCCCGCTCCACCCGCTCCCGATGAACCAAAAGGTCGATGCGGGAGGAGCCGTGGGTGGCCTTTTTCGGGTCAAAGGGCCACTGATAGCCCTTTAAAAACGTCATCAAAAGCCCTTCGTAAGGGTCGGCGAAGGCCTCCGAGAGAAAATCGTGCTCCGTGCCGTCCCTATCCACGGAGACAAAGCGCGGCAGAACCTGCATATAGGTGCCGGACACGTTCCAGCGGGGGGACGTGGAGGCAAGGCCGAACTGCCAAAGGCCGAGGTTCTGCATCACGGCCCCCGCCCGCAGGGCAAGAGAGGAGGAGCCGCGGTGACAGGCGGGGTAGACGCTGTCCGCCCAGATTCCCGCAGGGCCGCCCGTGGCCAAAATCACGTCCCGACAGCGGAAGGCGACGGGCTCGCCCCGATGAAGGCACAGGACGCCGCAGGCCGCACCCTTGCTCTTCAGGATCTCCACGGCGATATGGGAGTTGAAAAGCGGAATGCAGAGAGCCTCGGCACGGGCCTCGAGGGCTTCGGTCATAAATTTTGAGGTCAGAGGGCCTGCGGAGGTGGCACGGCCCGTGGTATCGTGATCCGTCTGATACCCCACGAACTCCCCGTAGCGGTTATGGGGGAAGGGGACGCCCATCTCACACAGGGCAAAAAAGCAACGGGTGGAGAGGGCGGCCTCGCACAGGGCGTTGTCTCCGTCCATACTGCCCCCCTCGAAAAGATCCCGTGCCATTTTTCTTGGGCTGTCGGGGGTTTCTCCCCCGAGGGAAAGCTTATAATAGGTCTGCTTGTCGGAGCCCGTATTGCGGGAGGTGCCGCAGTTTTTTCCTTCGGTGACGATGGCCACGTCCACTCCCGCCTCCTTCAGGCGGCAGGCGGCAGAGTAGCCCGCCGCACCGGTGCCGATCACAACGGCGTCAAAGGTATGAACCGTCATTACAGTCTCCTGACGTGGAAGCCCCCGTCTACCTCCAGGGACTGTCCCGTTACGTAGGGCAGAGCCCCCGAGACCAGACTCCAGACGGCGTTGGCCACGTCCTCGGGGGTACCCCATCGGGCAAGGGGCAAGAGCCCCTCGCCGATGAGCTTGTCGTATTTTTCCGTTACGGCGGAGGTCATATCCGTGCGGATGATCCCCGGGCGTACCTCGTTGACGGGGATGCCGTACTCCGCGAGACGGTCGGCAAAGAGCTTTGTGACCATAGAGAGGCCCGCCTTGGAGATGCAGTACTCCCCGCGGCTGACCGAGGAGGTATAGGCGGAAAGGGAGGAGATGCTGCAGATGGCACCCTTTACGCCCTCCCGTACCATACGCCTTGCCACTTTCTGGGTTAGAAAGAGGGTGCCCCTCAGGTTGATGTCCAGAACGTAGTCAAAGCTCTCCTCGGTCATCTCCAGAAGATCCGCACGGACGCGGGGCGCGACCCCTGCGGCGTTTACGAGGATATCGATGCGCTCGGGGGAATTCACGAGGCGCTCCCGATCCTCCCCTTTGGCAATGTCTCCCGAAAGATAGATGAAATTCGGGTGGGAAAGGGGGGATTCGGCACGGCGACTCATTCCGTAGACCGTAAGGCCCTCCTTTAGAAGGCGCTCGGTGATGGCAAGCCCGATGCCGGAGGCGGCACCGGTTACGATGGCGATTTTTTTCATATCAGATCCTCCCGATTCGGAACGTGATGGCACCGCTTTTGGCTGAGGGAAAGAGTCTCTCGGACAGACCGAGATCCTCGGTCTTGCTTTTTTCATACAGTGCTTGAAACATTTTCGTGCTCCTTTATTTGGAAATCGCCCGATACAAGGGCAGATAGATCTCCTTGTCCCGAATGACACAGCCGGGGGTACCGCCGGGGGTACGCATAATGGCGGTGCACTTGGAGCAGCAAAGGCAGAGCTTCTTCGGGTTCATCTCCCCCGTTTTCAGCACGTCCCGTGCAAAGTCGGGGTAGGCGAGGATGGTTCTTCCGAAGCCCGCCAGATCAAAGCCGCCCGATTCCAGAAAGGCCGCCAGCACGTGGGGGGCGGCAACTCCGAGGTAGGACACGGCAGAGCAGATGAGCTTCATTTCGGGCACGCGACGCTTTAAGAGTGCGGTGCCGTGCAGGACCCGTGCCACTCCCTCCAGAGGGTGCTCTGCGATCTCATACCCGCCCGAGGCGAAGGGACGGTTCACGTGAGGATTGAAGTAGGGATTGCCCATGGTGACGTTGACAAAGCTTACCCCGAGAGCCAAAAGCTTTTTCAGGAGCCATTCCGGCTCGGTGGGGTCAAAGTCCGTGCCGCCGCCTTCCTTGACGCCAAAGCCCAAGGGATATTCAAAGCCGTCGTAGACGTTTAGGCGGGAGGTCACGAGAAACCCTCCGGAGGTGCTCCCGATGGCACCCTCAATGCTCTCCCGCAGAAGGCGGGTGCGGTTTTCCAAATCTCCGCCGTAGCGCCCGGGGCGGTGGTAGGCGGAGAGCAATTCGGAATTCAGGTAGCGATGACAGCACTTGATGTCCACGCCGTCAAAGCCCGCCTTTTCTGCCAAAACGGCTCCCTTGATCAAGGCCTCCCCGATGGAATCGAGCTGTTCGTCCGTGGCGATGCGCTCGGCGGGGATGGGATTTTGCCCCTCGAAGAGGGGATTGGAATAGGCGATGATGGGCTCGGGTCTCCCGTGGGGCTTGGAATAGCGCCCCGAGTGGGTCGCCTGCATCACCACCACGGGCTCGATGCCGTTCTCCTTCAGGGCGGCCTCCTTGATGGCCGAAACGGCTTTTTTGAAGTCGTCCAGATTGTCCTCTCGGATCCAAAGCTGACGGGGATTGGCGCGGCCGTCCTCCGTGACGGCGGTGGCCTCAAACCAGATCATTCCCGCCCCGCCTCGAGCCAAGCGGTCGTAGCGGCGCAGGGTCAGGGTATCGGGCTCGCCCGTGGGGGTGCCGTCGCAGCCCTCCATTGCCTGACAGACCAGACGGTTCGGCACCGTCTTCGATCCGAGTTGGATTGTGCTCCCTAAAATACCCGTGTCCTCGGCAAAGGGCAGCTTTGTGCCGAGAGCCTTATTTTGCTCGTGAAATGCGCCGAGGTCGGCGTATACCTTTCGTTCCATAGTATCGATCCCCCTTTTGTTCCATTGTAGCGTTTCGGCGGGTCTTTTGCAATGTGAATCTTGCTTTTTATTATGTAAATCTTGCAAAAAGACGGGGAATATGATATCCTTGAAAAAGGAGGTGTGGATATGGGAGGTCTGATTCGGGAGGCGTACTTTTCCGACCGTGTGCTGCAAAGGAGAAAGCATTACCACGACGGGCACCAGCTGCTTCTGATCCGTCGGGGCAGGATCGAGCTTTTGGTGGACGGGAAGCGCTCCGAGGCAAAGGAGGGGAGCATCGTGATCTTCAGCCGATTTGAAAACCACTCCGTCACGGTGCTGACGCGGGAGTACGAGCGATACGTGCTCCATCTGGACCCCGAGGCGTTTTTGGGGGAGAGCCGCGCCCTGTCGCTATTATCCAACCGTCCCGCAGGCTTTTCCAACGCGGTGGACGTGTCCGATTCTCTTCCTCTGTTCGAGGCCCTCTTTTCCCGCATTTTGCAGGAGAGCGATGCCCCGGGGGCGCTTTCCGAGGAGATGGTGCGCCATCTCTTGGGGGAGGTGATGATCCTGATCGGTCGTGCCGCAGGGATCTCCTTCTCCTCCGACGAGGCGGTGGAGGGGGTCAAGCGGGAGCTGGAGACGTACCCCGAGCGTGCCTATACCCTTTTGTCCCTTGCACGCTCCCGGGGCATCAGCCCTTCCGGGCTCTCCCACCGATTTAAGAAGCAAACGGGCTTTTCCGTGATGGATTATCTCTTCTCCTGCCGTATGGCTGTGGCCAAGCGCCTGCTTGCGACCACTTCTCTTTCCGTGGGGCAGATCGTGGAGCGCTGCGGCTTTTCCGACAGCTCCAACTTCAGTCGGAGCTTCAAGCGACAGACCACCCTTTCTCCCACCGAGTTTCGGCGGCACTACCGCTCGGAATGAAAAAAGCACCGATTCGGAAGAATCGGTGCTTTTTTGTCAGCGCTCCTCGCGGAAGTAGGAAAGACCCAGACTTTCGGGGGGCTGATGCTCTCTTTTCTTTCTCATACTGGTGATGATGAGCACGATGATGGTTACCACGTAAGGGAGCATCTTGAAGAGCTCCTGCGTTTCCGTGCCGAGGCCCTGGATGTAGTTGTTGGCGTTACACAGTGCGCCGAACAAAAAGGAGCCGAGGATGGCAACGGAGGGCTTCCAAAGAGCGAAGATGACCAGCGCAATGGCCATCCAGCCGCGGTCGCCGAAGGCGTTGTTGGACCAAACGCCGCTGGCGTAGGCCATTACGTACTGCAGACCGCCCAGCCCCGCAATGGCGCTGCCGATGCAGGTGGCGACGTATTTGTACTTTGTGACGTTGATGCCCGCGGCATCGGCGGTGGCGGGGTTTTCCCCTACGGAGCGCAGGCTCAGGCCGACGCGGGTACGGTTCAGAACAAAGCTTGCCGCCAGCGCAATGGCAATGGCAAGGTAGGTCATAAAGTCGTGAGAGAAGAGAAGCTCACCCACGGGGCCGAGCTTTTCCGCAAAGGGGAGCTTGGCGGAGAAGAAGCCGCTGGTTTTGGTCAGAGCGATGGAGGGGAGCTCACTTTTGGTGATGTTGATCAGGGAGGCTCCGAGGAAGTTGCCGAGACCGATGCCCAGCGTGGTCAGGGCAAGGCCCGTGACGTTCTGATTGGCGTGGAGGGTCACGGTCAAAAAGCTGTAGATCAGACCCATCAGCATCGAGCCGACGAGGGCGCAGACCAGAGGGATCAGCACCGAGAGCAGGGGATTCATTCGGGCCAGGTCGTTGCCGCAGGCATTTTCGTAAAGGAAGGAGCCCACTACGCCGCTGATGGCACCCACGTACATAATACCGGGGATACCCAGATTCAAATGGCCGCTTTTTTCGGTGATGATCTCACCGGTGGAGCCGTAAAGGAGCGGAACGCCCAAAAGGATCGCACGGCAAATAAACTGAATGATCATGCCTTCGCCTCCTTTTTGCTATGCTTGAATTTGATGGAATAACGAATGAAGAACTCACACCCCACCAGCATCAGAATGACGATGCCCACCATAATCTCGGAGAAGGAGGAGTTGAGCAGAGCCGTATCCGCAACCTTTGCCACGCCGATGCGCAGAAAGACCACGATGGCGGTCATCACGGCCATAATGAAGGGGTTGAACTGACCGAGCCAGCTCATCAGAATGGCGGTGAAGCCCTGCCCGCCGACGGAGTTGATGTTGATGCTGTGGTCCTTCCCTGCCACCAGAAGCATACCCGTGATGCCGCAAAGGGCACCGGAGATGATCATGGTGCGGATGAT
>JAFVYT010000131.1 GCA_017508505.1 Clostridia bacterium | reverse complement strand
TCGGCACGCTGTATTCCGGCGGCGTGGTCAATCTGGACGTGGAGCTTGAGGTGCCGGTCGAACTGGACAATCAATTCAAGAAGCTGGTCGGAAAGCTGGATTGGGAATTTATGATTGAGGAATTCCCCGTGGAGGAGGACGACCCCGACGCCCCTCAGACGGGCGACCGCACCAATCTCGTTCTGTACACGGTGCTTTCCGTCGGCTCTCTTACCGCCATTATCATTCTAATCCTTTTTATGAGAAAAAAGAAGGAGAACCCTGATCGCGCAACCAACTGAAAGGAGGACAAGCGATGAAGACAAAATTGAATCATTCACAGTATAAGAAGATCGCTCTGGTCCTCAGCTTGTGTGTATTGATCCTTTGGGCAGTGCTCGGGACGGGAGCCTCTCTGGCTTGGTTTACCGACGAGACCCCGGAAATGAAGAATATTTTCCATTTTGCCGACTTCGAGCTGGAAGTCAGCCACCGCACGGAGGATATGAAGTGGAAGTCCATCGACGGTGCAAGTGATATTTTCGACGATGAGGCGCTGTATGAACCCGGATACACCCAGGTGGTATACCTGAGAGTGGACAACAAGGGCGAGGTACCCTTTGACTTTAAAACGGCGGTGAGCGTAGTGGATTACACCGTGGCGACCAACGTTTTCGGTCAGCAGTTCAACCTGCAGGATTATCTGCTCTTCGGCCTTGCGGATGCAAAGACCGAGGCGGAGATGGATGCTTTGGTGGATACCCGTGAGAAGGCGGATGCCATCGCAACCACAAAATTAAACAATTACTCGACTGACGCCGCTGAGCTGGGAGCGGGTGAGAGCGTATACTTCGCCCTCGTAGTCAGAATGCCACGGGCGATTGACAACGTTGCCAACTTCCGCGGCACCGAGATTCCCAAGGTGGAGCTCGGAATCATTGCAACAGCGACCCAGAAGAAAGACTAAAGGCGAGCATGACATTTCTAGGAAAGGAGGAGGAGGACGTGCGTTCGATCTATTCCGAATATTTTGAAGTTCCGAAGGAAGGCAAAATTACGGAAAAGGTTATGATGACGCGTGTCATCACAACGGTGATCTTCACGGTGATGTGCCTTGTGGCCATGAGCGTGACGGCATACGCCTATTTTTCCCACGAAAGTCAATCCTCTTCCTACATCATTCAAGCAGCTACGTGGAAGCTTGACGTAAGCGCGGAGAGCGACGTAGTAGAGGAAAATGGGGTATACACCCTCGACAACCGCTACAACAACGAGAATCGCATCTTTAAGTTCACGGTGAAGAAAACCGTGGATTCCACCGCAACCATCGGATATGCCAAGCTTGAGGTGAATACAGACCCGACAAACTCCGAAAGCGAGTGGCAGAAATTTTACAGTCAGGAAATGGGGCAGATCCTTCCGAATGGCGGCGAGGTTTGGACCAGAGAGGTTCAGATCCTGGTACCGAAGGGTGGAATCGCCGTGGTAAAGGTAATCCCCTCTTGGGGTAGCTGTGCACTCAGAGAGCTCGTTTGCCACGACGGCTCTGTCATTGAGCCGATCTTTGCTCCCGCGAACCTCCAGACGCTCACAACGGGCAATGAGCAGGAGCCGCAGACCGAAGAGCCTGAGGCTACCACCTCCGAATCCAAGAAGGAGGAAACCGGGGCCGAAGAGCTTGAAGCGACCACCGCCGAATCCAAAAAGGAAGAGACGGGGGCCGAAGAGCCTGAAGCGATCACCTCTGAATCCAAGAAAGAGGAAGCCGGGGCCGAAGAGACCGAGGCTGCAGCGGGCGATCCTCCAACCGAATAAAGAAGAAAAAAGATCCGATTTGAAATCGGATCTTTTTTTCTTGCAGGAGGGACTACAAATTAAGAAGAGTAAAGTGATTTCTGCTGTAGCGGAAGGAGCCTAAGGCAGAAGCCGGATCGGTACCGACGGAGAGCCGCTTGCGTCAGTGGCCCGTACAAATCAAGCTGGTGCCGGTAAATGCTCCCTATTTTGACGGGGCCGATCTTCTCGTAGCGGCGGACTGCACCGCCTATGCCTATGGAGCCTTCCACAATGATCTGATCCGCAATCGTATCACCCTGATCGGTTGTCCGAAGCTGGACGAGGGGGACTACGCGGAGAAGCTGACGGCGATCCTTTCTCAAAACGAGATTCGAAGCGTCACGGTGGTACGGATGGAGGTTCCCTGCTGCGGCGGCATCGAGAATGCAGTCAAGCGGGCGCTGATGGCGAGCGGCAAGTGGATCCCTTGGCATGTGGTGGACATCTCCACGGACGGCAGAATCCTCGAATAAATGAAAACGGCTCCCTCTTAAATCGAGGGA
>JAFVYT010000130.1 GCA_017508505.1 Clostridia bacterium | reverse complement strand
GGGGCCGCAGGGGCCTTCCTTTCGGTGGATATCCCCAATGAGATCACGCTCTTCTATGCCCAGCATATGCTTTCCGCTCCGAACCAGGGAATGCGAAGCACCCTCTATACCACCCTTCTGGAGGAGCTGGGAATTTCCGTGACCCACACCTTAACCGACGCAAAGCTGACTTACTAAGAAAAAATCCGCCCTTTTCGGGCGGATTTTTTATGCTTCTTTTACCAGATAAAAGGGATCAGACGGTAGCGAACGCGGCTCTGATAGTCACGGTATCCCTCCAGCTCCTCGGAAAGAAGGGTCTCCTCGTCACGGATCCGCGCGGCGATCAAAAAGGGGTAGCAAAGGAAGATGGGAAAGGCCCAAACGGAGCCGAGAACCAGAGGCATCGACAAAAACATAAGGAGCGTTGCCGTATACATCGGGTGACGGACGATGCCGTAGAGCCCCGTGTCGATCAGCCTTTGTCCCTTTTGCACCCGCACGGTGCGACTCAGGTAGGTATTCTCCCGCAGTACCTCGGCATACATTAGGTACCCCACAAGAAATACAATGGCAAAGATCAGCGAAACGAAGGTGGGCAGCACGTACCATTGAAAGCGGACGCCGAGTCCCGAGACGGTAAAGCCCAAAAGGAACATCAGAGCACTGAGCTTTACGACGCGGCTCTGCTCTCCCCTTTTCTCCTTGGCATCCAGACGACTTTTTAGAAGAGCGGGATTTTTGAAGACCATTACGATGCCTGAAAGAAGCATCGGCAGAAACAGAATCCCCATCAAAAGCCAGCCTTGGAAGAAGGCGACGGTTCCTGCAGGCAAAAAGATCAAAACTCCGACCAAAAAAATCCCCGATAAAAGCTTTGCGATGGCTCCAAGAATCATTGTAAAGGTCATAACAAGCTCCTAAAACGAAAAAACTAAGCACCTGTTACGGCGCGTCGGGCGGCTGGCCGTCATGGGCGGGCCAAGCGCATTCCGAAATCTCAAAATCGGAAAAGCGAGCGGTAAAGGAGGAGTCCTCGGGACTGCAGGCGTAAACACCGAAGCGGACGGATCCTGCTCCGTTCCATAAGTGAAAAACGCGCATTTGCCGAAAGGTGATGCCGTCCTCGGAGCACTCGAAGCGGTAGTCGTCCTCGCGGCGGCTGAGACGGTACCAAATCGAACGGATTCCCGCGTCGACCGTGGTCGTGGCCCAGTCGGAATAGCCGTGATTGGTCACGACGCTCCCCAAATGGCCAAAGCGCTCGTTTTCATACTCGATGGAGGCCTTACACCAATTCTCACTGTCCAGATAGATCACGATGCCGCATTGGTCGAAGCGGTGTCGGGCATCGAATTCGCACCTTACCGTAAAGGAGAAGTACTTTTCCTCTGTTTGCGTTTGAAAAACGGGGGCGTTGTCGTTTCGGAAGTGGTAATAGGTTCGTTGCCACAGATCGGTGTGGGGGGATGTTGTGACCGTGACGGCATCCTCCGAGCACTCATAATGCTTGGGGAGACGCTCCCACTCCCATTCGTTCCATTGAAGCTTCATCGTTCCTCCTTTATCCTTCCGCGCCGGGAGCAGGCGAAGGCAAATGCTCTCGGACGAAGGGGTGCTTATCGGATTCAGTCAATCCCAGAAGCTCCACCAAAAGGGTAAGCTCCTCCTTCTTTTTCCAAAAGCCCTCGGGGGTATGGGCATCGCTCCCGAGATAAAAGCGGCAGCCCGCTTCCTTGGCAATATGAAAGGGTCGCAAAATACTCTCCTTTTCCTCGGGGGAATAGGAGGAAAAATGGCCCACGTTAATCTCGATGCCGATACCCCGCAGAGCTGCAAGGGAGAAGATCTCCCGCAGTTCTCCGTCGGAGAAGAGGTCCAATACCGCTACCCTCCCCTCGTCGGAGCGAAGGCAATCGGTAAAGTGGGCAAGGCCGCACTTGTGAAAGGGCAAATCCCGCTCCAAGAGCTCCGTCAGGCGCTTTTGGTAATACCGCTTCAGTTCGATGGCGGTGGTACCGACCCTCTCGGGATCACGGGTGAAGCCCTTGAGATGGAGATGAGAGGGAGAAAGGATGATAAAGTCAAAGGTGTCGAATTCCTCTCGGGAAAGGGCAAGACTGCCCCGATGGTCGATATCTGCCTCGATCCCAAAAAGAAGGGTGCATTTTTGACTCCGTGGGAGCGGAAGCAGCTCCTTTGCCTTTTCCACGTCGAGGCCGCTCCTGAGCCAGGGGTTCCTTTCTACGGACGGCACCTTGCGGTCCCAAATATGATCCGCCACGCACAAAAGGCCGTAGCCCGAGGCGATGCCGTAGGCAAGGATCGCCTCCGGAGTCTGTCGGGGGTCGTGCTTGGCACAGGGGCTGATATAGGAATGAATATGCAGGTCGTGATCGATTTGAAACTTCATAGCATTTTTATCCTTACAAAATACGGACGAAGGAAACGGTCGGACAGATTCAATCCGTCTGACTCATAAAGTCCTCAAGCAAGGTATCCTGCAGGCTTTTGAGCAGCTCGGGGGCCTTGCCACCTACCCTTCTGCCGTCGATCTCCTCCGCAGAAAGGCAAAGAGCGCCGGAGGAGGAGACCATCACCTCATCGGCTTCAAAAAGCTCATCCAGGGTATAGGGACGCTCGGAAACCTCGATCCCCAAGCGGGCGCAGGCCTCGATGATATGCTTTCTTGCGATGCCCGGCAGGATCAGATGATCCGTGGGGGCTGTGATCAGAGTACCGTTTTTGAAAATATGCACATTGCTGTGGGCACACTCCGTCACACGGCCGCTTCGATGGAAAACCGACTCAAAGCACCCCGCCTCCTTGGCTCTTTGGGAGGCCATTACCGAGGGGATCAGATTCAGAGTTTTGATGTTGCAATGCAAAAAACGGGTGTCCTCCATGGTGATGAGGCGAACCTTTTTATAAACGTCCAGGATCTCCTTGGGATAAATATTGACCCAGAGATTGGCAACGGCATCCTTGGAAAAGGAGTGGTTGCGGACGGGGTCGCTGCTGCGGGTCGCCTGAAAGTAAACGAAGTTGTTGCCCGTATCCATTTTTAAAACCAAGTCGCAAAGGAGTGCCTTCATTTCCTCCTTGGTGCAGGGCAAACGGATCTCAAGCAGCTCTGCGCTGTGAAAGAAGCGATTGACGTGCTCCTCGATGGAAAAGATCTTATAATTTCGGCTATAGGTGGCATCGTAGATGCCGTCACCGAAAAAGCAAACGCGATCGCTCATGGGGATGGTCATACGCTCCAATTCATCACAAACGCCGTTGTAATAGCCCAGATTCTTCATTTTAACCTCCTAAAGACACAAAGGGCCCGATAAGGGCATTATAGTCAATTCTCGCTCTTTTGTCAAACAAAAGAAATCCCCTCGGAAGAATCCGAGGGGATTATGGAAGATGGAAGCGCTATTTATGAAAAGGAATCGATCAAAGAGTCGAAAAGCGCATTACCACCGAATGATGATCAGAGCACGCGGCCGATGACGTCGTTGTTCACGTTTGCGCCGGTGCAATCACCACCTGCGGAAACGGTAACGTTCTCAGCGGTGCATCCGCTAACGTTGGCGCTCAAGGCGGCACCGACGATCTGACCTGCGTCGCGACCTGCGGTCACGGTGCAGTTCGTGGCGGTGCAGTTCTCAACCTTGACACCTGCGTTGCCTGCGTGGCCGACGATCACACCGACCTTGTCACCGCAAGCATCGCCGTTGGCGTGCTTTCCGACAACGGTAGCGCCGATGACGTGGCAGTTCGAGATGGTGCAGCCGCTGGTCTCCATATAGCCTGCGATGACACCGACGTTGTGGTTGCCGATCACGGTGGCATTCTCAACGGTCAGGTTCTTCACGGTAGCGTTGTTGAGCCAGCCGAAGAGGCCGGAGGAGTAGTGTGCACCGGTCTGCTTGGAGGAATCGATGTTGAGGTTCTTGATGGTGTGGCCGTGGCCGTCAAAGGTGCCTTGGAACTGGGTCGCACCGGTCTGACCGACGGGATACCATACTCCGTAGTAGGCATCCTTCATATCGATATCGGCAGAAAGCATGACAACAACGTTTGCATAAGAATCTCCGCCGTTCACCGCAAACTGGAAGGACTCAAGAGCACGTGCATCGGAGATGAAGCAAACGCGCTGCGTGATCTCATCGCCGTCTACAACGGCCTTGGCACCGGAGGCAATATAGAGCTCGAGCTTGCTGTCCCAGGTGCAGTTGTTGAAGGTAGCCACGCTGTAGATATTCGTGGTGTTGTAGTTGGAATAGGTATACTTAAAGGTACAGTTGTTAAAGAAGTAGGTGCCGCTTCCCGCAAGGGCGTTGCGGCCGTAGAAGGTGCAGTTGTTGAAGGTGACGGTGCCACCGTTTGCATTGTCTACGTGGTAGCCGTACTGTCTGCCCTCGAAAACGCAGTTCTCATACACCACGTCGCCGGAGGTGGTGGCGTAGCGGACGGAGTGACCCCCCGAGGAGGTAAAGGTAAGGTTCTTGAGGGTGGTATTTTCGCCAAAGTTAAAGGAGTTGACACCTGCCACCTTGGTGCTGCCATCGGCGGCACCCTCGATGGTCTTGCCCGCAAGACCGCTCAGAGAAGACAGCGTGTAGGAGCCGGATTTCAGGTAGACGGAGTCGTTGTTCTTCAGAGCATCGCTGAGGCTATCACCGGGCTGAACGGCATCGGGAGCCCCCGCCAGAGTGATCGCCTTGCCATTGAAGATCAGCTTGCTTTCGGTCTGAACGCCCTCACGAGTGGGATCCACAACGCCGAAGCCCACGTCCATTGCGGCGGTGTAGGAGTTCTTATAGAACTTCTCACCGGAAACGGCCTTGACGGTGCTGTTCTTGATCTCGCCTGCCAGAGCGGCGTTGTGGTAACCGGTGCCGACACCTGCGGCGTACTTGCCGCCGACGGCATCGATGTCAGAGTCTGCAATCTGAATGGTGCAGAGGGGCTGCTTTTTCAGGCAGTGGGTATCATAGCCGGAGCCGATGCCCGCGCCGTACACGCCGCCGATTGCCTTCACCACGGAGTTCTGAATGGAGATGGTGGTGCCGTTTTCGGAAGCATCACCGCTCACACGGCTGGAGCCGATGGCAGCAGCGGTAACACCGCCCTCGGCCTTTTCGATCTTGGAATCTACGATGGAAATGCTAACACCTACGTGGTATCTGGCACCGATGGCAGCTGCCTTGGAGCCGCCGATGGCGCTCTTAACGGTGACCTTCTCAAGAGAGATGGTACCGCCGTTGAAGCCCGTACCGATGGCGGCACCGCCCTCGGGAGCGTCCTTGTAGTACTTGGTATCGCTACCCTCAAGGCCTGCTTGACCGCCGACGACCTCTTCGATGGTGATCCCCTTGATGGAGATGGACTTCGTGGTCATACCGCCGATACCGAAGGCGGCAGTGCCCTTTGCGATGGCGGTGAGGGTACCGTTCCCCTCGAGGGCAAGATTGGTACCGGTGATGGCGGACATTCCCTCACGGGTTGCCTTAACGTCAACCTTGCCGAGGATGACGATCTTGCCGCTTGCGGCAGTGGCGGTCTCTTCAGCGAGGGTAGTGGCAGCAGCCGATTCCTGCACGGAGGCAATGGAAACGTTGTTGAGAACGAGGGTTCCGCTGTAGCCGAAGGGCACGTACAGAATGCCGTCGGGCTCGTGGCAGTTGACGAGGTTGACGTCCTTGTTCTTTTCCAGAAGTGCATTGGCGTCAGCCACGGTAAAGACGGCGGCGGACTCGTCATAATACTGATCGAAGGAGTCGGTCTCATAGGAAAGCTGGGTGGCAAAGAGCTTCACTCGAAAGCTGCCGCCGATGGACTTACCCTGATACTCGTTGCCTGCCTCCTCCTGCATTTTCAGAGCGAGGGTGACGGTGTGAGCCGCACCGGAAACGAGGCTGCCCGTAGCGGAAGAGGAGAAGCCCTTCAAGAGGTCGGCGAGGGTGCCGAGCTTCTTTCCTTCCACGAGGTCAGCGCGATCGTCCATCTGCTCCGCGGGATCGGCGTAGTAAACGTCGATTACGTTGGCAAGCTCGCCGATCGCTTCATCAGACTCGATGGTGAGCTGATACTTCAGAGCCAGAGAGCCGATATTCTTGATCTGAATGTGACGGACCTCGGTATAACCGGGCTCCCAAAGAGCATAATCGAAGATCGCACCCTTGGATGCGTCCTTCCAATCCGCGCTTGAGTCAGCGGGAACTGCCTTGGTACCGTCTGCCCAATTCATCGCAACCTCCAGATTCCCTGCCTTGATGATGTTGCCGGCAGAGGTCACAGAGTCGGTGAACCAAGCAAAGGTAGTGCCTACAAGCATCGAAACGCACAGCAAAAGGGAAAGTGCGCTCAGAAGCATTGCACGGCGGGTGTTTTGCTTTTTCATGTTTTTCCTCCCAGATGAAATAGTTTATATTGCCTGAATCCTCATTGGCGTTGTAAGTGCATACTACGCCGATATCCAAACATTTCAATTATACTCATTATCAAAGAAAAATCAAGAGGTTTTGAACCATTAATAAAATAAATGCAGTCTCTTTCCAAAACCCTTTTTTTATTGCATTCCAAGGGAAAGTATGCTATATTAAAATAAGTAAACCAGAAGGAGATACCAAAATGAAACGCAGACTTTCCGCCCTTTTTGCCGTCGGGCTTCTTATTTTCTTATCGGCCTGCTCTGCCGCCCCCGTCACAGCGGAAACAGAGGAGATCCCCTCTCCCCTCTCGGAGCAGATCCTGCCCGAAACCGAAGGGGAAGAAAGCCCTGAGACCGCAGGACTCCTCCCGCCCGTGATCGATACCTATCAGAACCCGTATCGACCTTATTATGAAATCGGAAACTGCCGAAAGCTGAACGGAAATCCCTTGGTGGTTTTGCTTTTCATTGATGACGACGAAAGCCATTGGAGTGCTGAGGAGGTCACAGAGTATACCGAGGAATACGTCAAGGTGGGTCTCGGGTATCTGGAGGACAAGGCAAGGGAATGGGGCGTCAGCCTCGACTTTGAGATCAAAAGCTACTCCACTCCCCTCTCCGACATCTCCCTACACTATGAGGGTAGCGTGATCCGCGATCTGAGGATCAACGGCTCCACCAAGGACGTTTTGGACAAGGCGGCAGAAGACCTGGGGTTTTCCTCCAATTGGGAGCTGTACTCCGCCTTCAAAAACGGCCTCCAACGGAACGATGACGTCATTTTTCTGACCTTTCTGAACAAGGCGGGCAAGTCCTACACCAGACACTTTATCTCCACAGGACAGAGCTCCTACGCGGAGCATTGCGTCATTTTCTCGGATTACCTCGAGGGGCCGAACTTCGGCTGCAGAGCCTCCACCGTCGCTCACGAGCTGTTGCATCTGTTCGGTGCGGAGGACTTTTATAACGGATATCGGCAAATCCTCGCCTATCAAGTCTACCCGAAGGACATTATGCTTTGGATGCCGGAGGATGCCTACGAAAACGAGATCGGTGATTTTACGGCCTATACCGTCGGCTGGACGGAAACCGTCCCCGAAATTTGCTACAACGAAAACTGGTGGAAATAAAAAAAGCTCCCTTTCGGGAGCTTTTTTTGACGGTTTGTCTACAGCACCATAAGAAGCGTTCCTGCGGTGATCAGGATACATCCCATCAGGGACTTCGGAGTAAACTGCTCGTGGAGAAACACGAAAGCCAAAACCAAGGTGATCACGACGCTCAGCTTATCTATGGGTACGACCTTCGAGGTGTCTCCCAGCTGCAGTGCTCTGTAGTAGCAGAGCCACGAGGCACCCGTGGCCAAGCCCGACAGAATCAGAAAGATCCAGCTCTTTTTGCTAACGTCCTGAAGGCCGCTTTGGGCATTGGTCAGGAACACCATTCCCCAGGACATCGCCACAACCACAAGGGTTCGGATGGCCGTAGCAAGGTTCGAGTTCACCCCTTCAATGCCGACCTTTGCCAAAATCGAGGTCAGCGCCGCGAAAACCGCGGACAAGAGTGCAAATACAAGCCACATACAAAAATCCTCCAAGAAATATCGAAAAACGGATTTGATTCAATTTCTCCTCTGTTTTTTATTATAATGATTGCAGAATAAATTTCAATCGTTTTGAAAGAATTGCAGCTTGCCGCGGGGGGATTTTTGATTTCATGCGCTTATGTATTTACCGAATAATCCTTTTTATACCCATGGGCTCCAAAAATTTGCCATTTTCCTGCTCCCAAGCGTTGCATAATCGCATTTCGCTCTTCTGCACATAATTTGGGGTCTGTATCAACAGAGGTCATTAGGATTGGTGCATATTGGTTATATCTTTTCTGTTCAGGCGTAAGACCATGCGTATTGATATAAACGTCTCCCGTAATAGCAATATGATTTGAATAGTCTATTAAAATGATTTCACCGGGCAGATGTCCACCTTTTCCTTCATATACTTCAAAGCTTAACTCACCAAAATTATAGAAACCTATTTGGACAAGAGGCTTGTCATACGCTTGTGCACTTTCCCAAAGTTTAACAACCTTTTCGGGATTTATCGGCTTGTACTCAGTAAGAATTTTGCAAATGTTAATATACGGCTTATGTAAAGGGTTTTCCTCGCGGTATCCGTCAAGTCCATTATATTCCTTTTCTAGGCACTTCGCTGTTTTTTCGTTTGTAATTACCTCATCAAAAATCGGCAAGAGTCCGCAATGGTCTACATCCGCATGGGTGATAAGTATTTTCTTTTTTATCGTACTAAATTCAGGAATGATTTTTTTTAAGATATTAACCATTTCGTTTTGATAACAAGCATATCCGCTATCAATAAATAAATACTCTCCATTACTATTTATGATGATGGTGTTACTACCGCAGGGCGGCTCAATTAAAGTTATTTCGGTGTTTTGGGATATTTTATGTGTGCTTATACGCGGGGCAAAGTTTTTTCCCTTTGAAATACTTAAAAGCTCGGCAAACTTGCTTATGCTGTCAAACGTTCTATAAGGCGACAGCCCTTTTTCGTCCAATGTCTGCATAGCAAGATTGATGTTAATCAAGAGCTCCTGTTTTGCATCTGCTGACAGCCCCATCATTTGTGATAAACCCAAAACATAGGTATTATAAAAAATACTGTTGTCGTATACATTTTTGGATCGGTTATAGTCGATCACCCGCACTTTGCACAGTGTTTCTGCCCGGCTTAGAAAACAGGCAATTTTATCAGAATCATCAACATATAATCCCATTTTAAAATATTGATAATCTGTTCCGTTTTCCTGTGAACTTATATAAGAAATATTGAAATTAAATTCACTTATAAGTTTAAGAATATCTGTAACACTTCCAGGAATATCTTTTAAACAGAATTCTAACAAAACAACACTTGTTTTGTTAGAGTTGTCATTGCCTAAGTATCCGATTTTTTCAAGTTCCAAATCCGCTTTTTTAAGTTGTTCTTCTGTGCCATCAGCATCAATTAACAAAATATGGGAGTCAATCGCTTTATTATAATTAACTCGGGTAATATTGATTCCCAACGAGGAAAAACACT
>JAFVYT010000129.1 GCA_017508505.1 Clostridia bacterium | reverse complement strand
GATCAGCTTCTTTATAAATACCCCAACATTCACTTTATCAACAACCCCCTCTACAACGAGGCAAATAACATTTCTTCTATTCTCTGTGCCCGCCATCTGCTCCAAAACGCCTACGTTTTGGAGGGAGACCTTTTGCTTTATAACCCTGCGCTGATCCGCACCTATCAGTACCGCTCCAACTACCTCGGTGTACCGGTTGAGAAGACGGACGATTGGTGTCTTGTGACCAATTCTCAGGGATACGTTAAGAAAATGGCCATCGGCGGAACGGATTGCTACCATATGTACGGGATTTCCTATTGGAATGATCAGGACGGAGCCGCCCTCTGCAAGCACATCGAAGCGGTGTACGAGTCTCCCGGAGGAAAGGAACGCTACTGGGATCAAGTCCCCTTGGAGTTTTATCTCTCCTCCTATAAGGTCTACGTCCGTGAGTGTACCTTTGAGGACATCACCGAGATCGACGCCTTCAGCGAGCTGAAAAAGCTCGATCCCTCCTACGACATTTAAGCCTGCGGGGAAGCACCGCGAAGCATTTTGCGCGTCCCCCCCTATTCAAGACACCTTGGCCCTCCACGATTGCGTGCGGTCGAAGGACGATAAAAGAAACGGAGTGCCCCTTGTTCAAACGTATCCTTTGTATCATTTTGCTTCCCCTGATGCTTTTTTCAGGGGGGTGTCACGCACCTGCCGTCGAGACGGAGCTTGCACCTCTTACCTCTGATCCTACCGCTTCTGTGTCATCGCCTACGGAAAACGACTTGTTAAAGGAGTATCTGGAGAGCGTACGGGAGGAGGAGTCTGTTGATCATAGCTATGGCAAGGATGCCAGCTTTATGCAGGTTGACGAGCATTTTGTCGTGGGGATTCACTATCCCGAGACAGAGCTCGCGGTCTTGGACCGTGCCATCGAGGCGTGGATTTCCGATACCGTTTCGTTCTACGAGGCTCAAATCCCGTCTTCCGATGAGAATGACGGAGCTGAGACGGAGGAGGGAAGCGAGGATCCTGAGGCGGACAAGCCCCTTCCTGCAGAGCTTTCCATCGCTTATGAGTGCTTTTCCGTCGGGGATGCCTTTGTAGTCGTTTCTTTGAAGGGGACCTTTTCCGCATCGCACCTCCCGAGCCCCAAGGACGTGCTTTGCACCTTCAATTACAGCCTTTCCGAGGAGCGTCTCGTGACTCCTCGCGACTTGTTTGACGATGACTCCCTGAATTCATTTCGCGCAAAGGTCGCTTCCTATAGCGGAGCGAAGCCCAAGGACGTTGACGAGCACTTTATGGATCTGTTTTTGATCACGGCCGAGGGCCTTGAGATTCTTTGGCTTCCCGGCAGTTACCTCCCCGAGGAGGAGGGGATCAGAAGCTATCTGTTTCCCTATTCTCGACTTCAGGGTCTTGTGAACAATTCACTCATTCCCGAGGATGGTTTTCCTCCGTTGGAAAAGGAGGATGGCTCCTCCAATCCCTCGGAGCTTCGCAATCCCTCCGTTATTGATCCGACCAAGCCGATGATTGCTCTGACCTTTGACGATGGCCCGAGCACGCAGACCGAGCGCCTCCTGGATATTATGGCAAAATACGACGCCGTGGGAAGCTTTTTTGTCGTTGGTAACTTCATTGACGGCAGGAAAAGCATCCTTAAGCGTATTGATGCCGAGGGACACGAAATCGGCAACCACAGCTGGAGTCACCGCCAGCTGACGGGGCTCTCGGAAAAGGAAATTCGCGATCAGATTATGCTCTGCCGTGCTAAGATTTACGAGGTTACGGGAAAGGATTGCCTGATGGTTCGCCCGCCTTACGGTGCTACCAATGCCCAGATCCGATCCATCGGTGCCGAGCTCGGTGTGATCTTTGTGAATTGGTCGGTGGATACCTTGGATTGGCAAAGCAAAAATGCCGATGCAGTCTATGAGGAATTGATGGCCAACGTCAAGGACGGCGCCATCGTTCTCTGTCACGATCTGCATCGCAGTACCGTGGATGCAATGGAAAAGGTGATCCCAAAGCTCCTTGAGGAGGGGTATCAGCTGGTTACCGTCTCTCAGCTTCTCTCCTATTCCGATACCCCCTACGAGGCGGGGCGTGTCTACTATCGAAAGTAAACTTTTCTTGTGGGAGGAATCGGGGAAAAGGTGATCCGAAATTTGATTTTTGATTGCGGTCAGGTCTTGATCCGCTACGTGCCCGAGGAGATCGTGCGTGCCTTTGTGAAGGATGAAAAGGCGGTCCGTCGGATCTCACAGGTGCTCTTTGACCGCCTTTATTGGGACCGTCTGGATGACGGCACCGTTTCCGATGAGGAGGTCAAGGCCTCTGTTTCTGCGCGCCTGCCCGCAGAGCTTTGCGAGGGGGCGATGGCTGCCTACGACGGCTGGTTTTGTGCTTGTCCCGTCATCTCGGGAATGCCCGAGCTTCTGCGGGCTGCCAAGGAGCGGGGCTATCGGTTGTATCTTCTCTCCAACATCAGCTGCGGCTTTGCCGAGGGCTACTCCACGGTTCCCGCTCTCAATGCCCTCCTTTCCCACTTTGACGGGCTTGTGTTCTCGGGGCCCCTTCACTGTGTCAAGCCAAATCCTGAGATCTACCGTCACCTCCTGCAGACCTATGATCTT
Source organism: Clostridia bacterium (assembly GCA_017508505.1). Next base: position 3,046 of record JAFVYT010000129.1, on the reverse strand, counting down.
GTTCCCCGGGAATCTCTCTTTATCGACGACAGCCAAAAGAATCTGGACGGAGCTGCGGCCTTCGGGATTAAAACCTATCTCTTCGACGGTAACGTCTCTGCTCTCCGCAGCTTTCTTTTTCCGTGAAAAAAGTGGAGAAGCGGAAAGAGAATCCGTTCCCCCAAGACAATGAAAAATATCCGCAACGCAAGTTGCGGATATTTTTTTCCTCTTATCTTCATGATCTTCGCCGGGTGATAATCCCTTAGGCCTACCGAAAAAGGACTGTTTTTTCTTATTGGAAAAGGGGAGTGGAAAGGTAGCGATCTCCCGTGTCGGGGAGCAAAACCACGATTCGTTTGCCTTGCCATTCTTCTTTTTTTGCATATTGCATCGCGCAGGCCAGCGCTGCTCCCGAGGAGATCCCGACCGCAAGTCCCTCGGTCTTGGCCAAAAGCCTCGCTGCCTCGTAGGCTTCCTCTTCGGTGGCGCAATAGATTTCGTCATAAATCTCGGTATCCAAGACCTCGGGGATAAAGCCCGCGCCAATTCCCTGAATTCCGTGCGGTCCGCCTTTCCCGCCCGATAACACGGGGGATCCCTTCGGCTCCACCGCAACGATCCTGACCGTTGGGCACTCCTTTTTTAAAGCATGGCCAACCCCTGTGATGGTGCCTCCCGTGCCAACACAGGCAACGAAGAGATCCACCCGCCCCTCGGTATCCCGAAGAATCTCGGGTCCCGTTGTAGATTCGTGGGCCTTGGAATTGGAGGGGGAGGAGAACTGACCGGGTAAAAATGCCCCTGTTTCCGAGGCGATCCGCTCTGCCTCCTCGATGGCTCCGCTCATTCCGAGCTTTCCGTCCGTCAGATGAATTTGTGCACCCAAAGCGGAAAGCAGCAGTCTTCGCTCCACGGACATGGTATCCGGCATCGTCAGGATCACGCGGTATCCTCTGGCACTTCCGATGGCCGCAAGACCGATTCCCGTGTTGCCGCTGGTGGGCTCGACGATGATCCCGCCCGGCAAGAGCTGTCCGTTCTCTTCTGCATCCAGAATCATCTGCAGGGCAACCCGATCCTTTGCACTCCCTGCAGGGTTAAAGGATTCGATTTTTGCGAGGATCTCAGCACAAGAGCCGATCCTTTTTTCGATTCTGTTCAGTCTGACGAGTGGTGTTTTGCCGACGAGCTCTTCGATTCCGTTTACAATCATAGCGTGACTCCTTTTCTTTATTCCATTATATTCTTTTCTTCCGTTACAGTCAAGTATCGGGATCTCGTGCATAAATTACCTCATAGAATCCTTGGGATTGACTTGTCAAACGGCAAATGTTTTGTTATACTGAAACGGAAGAAACGGAGGACGAAACAATGCAAGATTCCCCGAATACCAACACCAATCGATTCCAGGAATGGCTTTCCACCAAAAAGGGCAAGGTGATTTTAATTTCTGCCGCATCCTTTTTGGTCGTTATCCTTCTGCTTGCGGTTCTTCTATTGCTGCTCCCGGGCGCAAAGACCCCTGCAAAGGATGAAATCAATACCTTGGAGGATACGGAAGCAATGACGGAACCCGTTACCGATTTTACCCCGGCACCGGATGAGAGCGTTACCTTAGAGGAGATCGTGACCCGCCCCTCCGTGGCGCTTCCCGCCGTGGCGGACGATGAGCTTCGCGGCGCGTACGTTGCAAGCGTTTTGAATATCAATTTCCCCTCGAAGCCGGGACTTGACGAGAACACCTTGAAGAGCGAGCTGGACGAGATCGTCCTTTCGAGCCGCCGTGCGGGGCTTGATACCCTCTTCTTTCAGGTTCGCCCTACGGGGGATGCCCTTTATCCCTCTGCGTTTTTCCCCAGCTCCCGCTACCTTGTGGAAAAGGAGGGGGATCCCATTTCCTTTGATCCCCTTGACTACTTGATCCTAAAGGCAAAGGAATACAATATGGACGTGGTTGCTTGGGTCAATCCGTATCGTATCACCAATTTTGAATCCAAAACCCGCGATGCGGCCTTGGAGGCACTTTGTGAGACGAACCCCGCTCGCCTGCATCCCGAGTGGACTGTCTTCTACGGGGGGAAGCTCTACTACAATCCTGCCGTCCCCGAGGTACGGGATCTGATCTCTGACGGTGTCAGAGAGATCTGCGAGAATTACGAGGTGCGGGGCATCCTGTACGACGACTATTTTTATCCCTATCCCGTAAAGGGGGAGACCTTTGACGACGGGGAGCACTACGAGGCATACACCAAATCCTACACCGCATCCCCTACGCTTTCCCTGGAGGATTGGCGTCGGGAAAACGTCAATAAAATGGTTCGCCAAAGCTACCAAACGGTGAAGGCCGTCTCCTCCGACTTAAGCTTTGGCATCAGCCCCTTCGGCATCTGGAAGAACGCCTCCTCCGACCCTGCGGGGAGTGATACCAAGGGGAGTGAGGCGTATTTCAACATCTACTGCGACGCTCTTGCCTGGATCCGCGGTGGTTACGTGGACTACGTGGCTCCTCAGATCTATTGGGAGCGGGGCAATTCCGCGGCGGATTTTGCCACCCTGACCCGCTGGTGGAGTGCGCAGGTAGACGGTACTGACGTCAAGCTTTACATTTCTCACGCCGCCTATAAGGTCGGCGATTTTAAGCTCGGTGCGGACGAGATTGCCCAGCAGATCGTCTACTCCCGCGCCTTCCGCGGCGTATCGGGCAACATTCAGTACGGCCTTGCGGATCTGATGAAGAATACCGGCGGCCTTGCAGATCGCCTCTATACGCTGTATCGCGAGCCGTATCACGAGGATGCACCGGATTTCGGTGTGAAGGGCGTAACCTTTGCTTATCCGAGAAACGGAGCAAAGGTTACGGGAGCCTCTCAGTTTGTTACCATTGCCAGCGATCCTCGCTATCCTGTTTATTCGGATTACGGCAAGGTCGGCCGCACCAAAAGCGGTCTGATCTCTATGCTTGTTCCTCTTCAGCTCGGAGAGAATACGGTGACCCTCACCCAAAACGGAACCCCCTATACCTTGACCATCCATCGGGTCTCCTCCACGGGGACAACGCCCAAGG
>JAFVYT010000128.1 GCA_017508505.1 Clostridia bacterium | reverse complement strand
TGTTGCCTAAGGGAAACGCCTTCACCATTCGCTTCAAAACAAACACAACCTTAGATTCCACAGGAGCTACTCTGGCAGAAAAAATATTTTGAACGTCTTCCTTCTTTTTTCGTTCGCGCTCCTCACGCAGGGCAGTTTTCATTTGAGAAAAGGCCTCCCATAAAAGCGCAGGGTCAGAGGAGCACGCCTCGATCTTTACGATCGGCTCACGGGGTGTGGGATAATAGCGATGGTAATACACCTTTTCTCTTTCAGCTAAAAAAGTGGCGGCGCGCTTGACCTCGGAATACTCAATGAGCGAGCGTACCAGATCGTCACGGGGATCCTCATCCTCCGCCTCTTGAGGAAGAAGCATTTTGGATTTGATGTAAAGAAGCTCGCAGGCCATCACGATAAATTCACTTGACAGCTCCGCATTATATAGCTGACACGGCTCCATATACTCCAGATACTGATCCAAAATCGTTGCAATGGGGATATCATAAATGTTGATTTTTTGCTTTGTAATCAAGGTCAAAAGCAGATCCAGGGGGCCGTCGAAGATCTCAAGCTTAAAATTGATCTGTTCGGTAGCCATCAGAAAAACACTCCTACTGCCAGATTCATAAACGTACTGTATAGAAAGCTAACAACAGCATTGATGGGAGTCGAGAGAATCCCGAGCGCAAGAAGAAACAGTAGTCCAAACTGCATATAAGGCTCGTACGGTGCAATTTTTAAAATCACTCTTTGGGGCAAAAACGCATATAGAATCTTTGAGCCGTCCAGCGGTGGTATCGGAATCAGATTAAAGACCCCAAGACCAAGATTGATCGTGACCATCATAATGGCCATATCAAGAACACTGCTATAAAAGAACAAGGAATTCCAGCCGTATTGAAAGCCTGCCTTCCACAAGAAAACGTAGAGGAAGGAAGCAAGAAAGGCCAGCAGGAAATTGGAAAGAGGGCCTGCAAGGGCCGTAATTGCCATATCTCGCTTTGGATTCTTAAAAAATCTCGGATTAACGGAGACGGGCTTGGCCCAGCCAACACGAAACAAAAGCAAGCAAATAAAGCCGAATGGATCGATATGACGAAGAGGATTCAATGACAGCCTTCCCAAGAACTTAGCCGTTGGATCGCCCAAACGGTATGCCGCGTAGCCGTGCATCAGCTCATGCACGGAGAGCGCAATCAAAACCACAGGTAAGCTCAGCAATACATCGTAAATTCGGGAAAGAATTTGGTCCATAGCATACCTTTCATTTCATATTTTTGCGAAGCACCTCGAAGGCGCAAACGGCAGCGGCGGCAGAAGCGGTCAAGGAGCCGCGAAAAACTCGGCCGTATGGGATTCGGATCCTCTCGTCACAGAGATCGAGAAAAACACGGGAGATGCCGCGCTTTTCCCCACCGACGATCAAAAAGATCGGGCGCGACAGATCGGACTCAAACAAATCAACGGAATCTCTTTCCGATGCGCAGACGACCCGATAGCCCTTTTCCTTGGCCAAGGCACACAATGCGGCACCGTCCTCGTAAACGGCGCAGGGCAAGGCCTCACAGGTACCTGCGGAAGCGCGAATCGTAACCCCTGCAGCGGAAAGCCAGTTTCGCGGAGAAAGGATCATTCCACCTGCTCCTGCAGCATAAAAGGAACGAACAGCACATCCAAAATTAAAGGGATCCTCCAACCCGCAAAGGAGAAACACAAAGCCTCCTGCACGGTCAAAGACCTCTTCGGGCGTAAGCATTCTTCTCTGTCCCACCCTTGCAATCACGCCGCCATGGGTGTGTCCGGTGGTAACGGACTCAAAAAAAGCCTCATCGGAAACACGAATCGGAACGTGCTTTTTCTTTGCAAGGGAAAGAAGAGAGAGAATGTTCCGCTCGTCGGTCTTGGCACGGGGGAGAAGGAGAATCTCATCCACGGTGCGTGAGTCGTTTTTCAGGACGGCAGTAATGGACAGAGCGCCTTCTGCCCAAGAGGATTCGATCTGCTTTTCAGAATCCTTCCTCATTCGTTTTCCCAGTTATGCCAGTAGTTCTGTACGTCCTCATTGTCATCAAGGGCATCAATGAGCTTCTGCATCTTAATGACGGATTCCTCATCGGAAAGGTTCACGGAGGTAGAGGGGATCTTGGCCTCCTCGGTGGAAAGGATGGTGTAGCCCTCCCCTTCCAGAGCATCCTTAACGGTATAGAGATCATTGGGAGGAGTCAGAACCTCGAAGGAATCCTCTACAAGGCCGATGTCCTCTGCACCTGCATCGAGAGCCTTCTCCATCAAGGTATCCTCATCAACCCCCTCTGCATCCACAAGGATGATACCCTTATCCGCAAAAAGGTATGCAACACAGCCGGTGGTACCGAGGTTACCGCCGAATTTGTCAAAGTAATGACGAAGGTCGGCACTGGTTCTGTTACGGTTGTCGGTGGCACACTCTACGATCACGGCAATGCCGCTGGGACCATAGCCCTCGTAAAAAATGGATTCGTAATTTTCAGAATCGGAGGAAGCGGCCTTTTTGATGATACGGTCGATGTTGTCGTTGGGTACGTTCAGGCTCTTGGCCTTGGAGATCAGATCGCGAAGTTTGGAATTTGCCGCAGGATCTGCACCGCCGGCCTTAACGGCCATGGCAATTTCCTTTCCTACTTTGGTGAACACCTTTGCTCTTTGAGCATCGGTCTTTTCCTTTTTATGTTTAATATTATTCCACTTAGAATGTCCTGACATTTGTAATTCCTCCGATTCAATTAAATTTTTTCAGGTGTTCTGAGTCCGATGAGATGAAGTGCGGTACCCAAAACGTTTTTGGTAGCAAGGCAAAGGGAGAGTCGAAGAGCCTTTTCATCCCCGACGGCAGAGCGAATAGGGCAAGCGTTGTAGAAGCGGTTGAAGCTCTGGCAGAGATCGAGGGCAAAGCGAGTGATGATCGAGGGCTCGTACTCATTCAAGGCACGGACGACACGGTCGGGGAAAAGAGAAAGGGTTGTGATGAGCTCCTTTTCCTCCTTGGAAAGAGGTGCAGATTCAGGACAGGAGAAGGCATCGGCCTTATTCAGAATGCTGCAGGCACGGGCATAGGTATACTGAGCATAGGGGCCGGTATTGCCATCGAAATTAAGTGCCTCGGACCAATTGAAGTTCACGTCCTTAATGCGATTTGCGGAAAGGCTGTTGAAGATCACAGCACCGACACCTACGTCGCGGGCGATCTCATCCTTATTGGCAAGGCCGGGATTCTTTTCCTCGATGATGGCTCCCGCCTTTTCAATCGCCTCGGCAAAGAGATCGTCAAGAAGAACGACGTTACCCGTTCTGGAGGCAATCTTTTCACCGTTGATGCTGAAGGTTCCGTAGGGAACGTGAACCAGCTGATCCTCCCAATCATAGCCCATCAGACCGACGACCTTGAACCATTGAGCAAAGTGCAGGCTCTGGCCGGCGCTGGTAACATACACACACTTATCAAAATGATATTCCTTTTTGCGCCAGAGGGCTGCCGCAATGTCGCGGGTGGGATAGAGAGAGGAGCCGTCTCTTTTCAGGATAAGGCAAGGCGGCATATGATACTCCTCCAGATCCACAAGGCTTGCACCGTCGTCGATCTTTAAAAGCTTCTTCTCCTTCAATTCCTCTACCACTGCGGGCATCTTATCGCTATAGAAGCTTTCGCC
>JAFVYT010000127.1 GCA_017508505.1 Clostridia bacterium | reverse complement strand
TCTGAAGACCCTGCTGTGGTATTTACCATTAATGTTCCGACATCCGGAACATATTCTACATCAGTTAAAGATCATTTAATTAATTACCAAGGAGAGTGGACTGATATATATCTTGTAAGCAAGGCTGTTGTCGCAGAAGAGGGCTGGGATGTAACAACAATTCAAGGCGTTAAGGCTGCGATTGCAGAGCGTTCGATGACAGATTCTACGGCAGCTGTAAAACATATTGCTTCTTACGATACGTGCTACAATGCGACGGGAGAAAATGATAAGTTTGCAGAGAATGTGTATCTTCTTGGCGGAGATTACTATATGTTTTTAGTTGCAAGCGACTCGGCAACTGATCCGACTCCAGGAGCAGAAAACGCACTCCACCGGCTCTAACCTGTCTGCCAGCTACACCATCACCAACATATCCCCCGAGGAGTTTTTGGGCAACCGTCAGAAGAAGCTCGACTCCCTCTCCGGTCAGGATCTTGAGCTCCTCGAGGCCGCAAAGACCATCAAGCTTGGCGACAAGGATTTCACCATGGCCGTGTTCCAGGTTGAGGCCGCAGGTCTCTCCACCGTGGAATACCACATCGTTCGCAAGGTAGAGGGCGGAATGCTTCAGATTCTGGAAATCTCCATCTTCAACTGCTACGAGGCCCAGGACATCGTTACCCTCTTCGGAATCAGCGCATAAGAACAAAAAAAGTGATGCAGCTTGCATCACTTTTTTTCTTTTTTCGCCTCACGCAGCATTCGGTCCAATTCCCCCGCAGGCAGAGAAAGACGATGTCCCTTCCGCTTCACAAGGCAAACGGCTCGCTCGGGCAGGCTCTCTCGCAACGGAATCCGCATCACGTCCTCCGTTCCGTGCTCGTCCGTCCACTCCTCCGGCACAAAGCCAATCCCCAAATTATGCTTGACCAAGGGCAGGATTTGATCCGCCGTAGCCGCCTCAATATCAAGAGAAAGGGTGCATCCCCGCTCGAAAAAGAAACGAGAATATAGCTGATGGGTGGAGGATTTCGCCCCCAGAGAGATCATCGGATAGCGGCACAGCTCCGCAGCCTCCCGCTCTCCCGATGCAGCAAGCTCCCGGAAGGCCTTCCCGCAGACCGGTACCTCCCGAAAGCGCTTGCACTCAAAAAGGTTCAGATCTCCTCCCGTCTCCAGGGGGGTAGTCACCACCGCAAGATCCAAAAGCCCCTCCCGAAGCATCGACAAGGCCTGGGGTGTGGAGACGTTGGCAAGCTTGATGCGGATGCCGGGATGAAGATTCCGATAGGCATTGAGAATGGGCAGAAGAAAGATGCGCAGAGCGATCTCCGTGGCTCCCAAAGTCACGATGCCCCCCTCCAGACTTTTGGCCGCGAGAAGCTCTGCCTCTCCCGCCTGAAAATGCTCCATCGCAGCTTCTACGTGGGCGTAGAGCCTTTCTCCCTCGTCCGTCAGGCGCACCCCTTTGTTGGAGCGGACGAACAAAGTACACCCCAGCGTGCTTTCCAGGGCATGCACCGTTCTGGTCAGGTTCGGCTGATTGCAATACAACGCCTTTGCCGCGCGGGTAAAGCTTCCGTATTTTGCCACGTAGTAGAAAACCCGATAGTGATCGTAGCTCACGTTCATACCATTTTCTCCATATCCTTCCGGAATACAACGCCTAAAGCTCATATCCGAGGTGTATTGTGAGGCCATCATATCATAAAAGATGAAAAAAAGCAAGAAGCAAAAAAAACATCCGACCGACGGTCGGATGTTTTTCTTTCCATGCTTTATTCGTCCACTTCAGGAGCTTCGACGCTCTGCTGCAAGAGGTTCTGCAAGAAGGGCACGAAGATATCTACGGTCTTCTGATGCTCGGCAGCATTGGGATAACGGACCACGTCCTTGGCGGCAGATCCGCTGCGGCCGTATTCGCACTGGAAGGCGTAAACGTTATCATTTCTCTTCTGGAGAGTCTGAATCTCGGCGGCGCGGCGCGTATAGTACACAGTACCGTAGAGCCAGATCACGGGGATGTCCTCGCCCTCGTCGCCGTAGTATGCACGGATGCTGTCGATAAACTCCTCCGACTTCAGAATGTAGTCTGCGGCGGTGGTGGAGGTAGAGTCGTGGTTGCCTGCGTTGATGATGATGGCGTCGGGCGCACGGTCGGGGCTGTAGAAGAGCTCGGCGTCACGGTAGCCGTTCTGCTGGCCGTAGAGCACGGGCAGGGTCATACCGCCAACCTTGGTGGTAATACCGATGCCGGAACGCGCCACGACAGAGGTGTCTGCATCCAGCGCCTTTGCCACAAGATAAGGCATAGAGGCGTGGTAGCTGCTTTCCGCGGAGATGTTGGTGGAATCGGCAGTGCTTCCGAGCGCGCCGTAGCCAACGAAGTAGTTATCCCCGATGAACTCAAGGTAGAGCTCCTTTTCCGACTGATCCGCCTGAAGAGGCGTTCCGTCAAAGGAGAGAGATACGATGTTGTTATAGTTGTTGTAGGTGGTGCCCTGCTCGGTATCCTTTTCCACTCTTACGGTATGGACGCCCTCGGAAACGGTAGCAAGCACGGTGTCCACGTTACCCTTTTCCAAGGCAAGAATATCCTCCTGAAGCTCCCCGTCCACAAATACGACGAAACGGGAGGCATAGTTGAAACGGGAGGACATAATGACGGAGGTTCCGCCTGCAGGGGCCTCAAACTTCAGCTCAAAGCCGGAGCCTGCCCACTCCAAAGGAAGCAGATCGTTGGAGGCATAGGCGGTTCTCTCGCCGATGAGCTTCAAATAGCCCTCCAGCTCCTTGATCTTATATTTTTTTGCCCGAGGGAGCGCTTCCTGAGTCTGCTGAACAGCGGGAGCAGTCTCCTCCAGGGTCTCAGTCTCCTCGGCACGGATCAGCACGGGGGTGCAGGACGCCAAGGGAAGGATCATTGCCAGAAGCAAAACGCCCGCTAAAATCGTTCTAAAGAGTTTCATGAAATGTCTCCTTTCAAAAAACAAATCATTCTCATAACACGGTTCGGATTTAAAGAATCTGCCCCGTATAATATGTTCATTATATTTTACCACGTCATCGACTATCTGTAAAGAGGAAAAAGCGCTATTTTTTTTGCTTTTTTTTCAGCATATTCCCCAAAAATGAAAAAATGATATCCCATGATCCTTCGGCACCCTTTCGAAAAAGGCTCATATGATAAGGATGGGAGCGAGAGAGGAGATCCGATGTCAAGCTTCGTCATTCGCTGTCCTTCCGTCACCTGGGCGCAAAAGGGACAAAGGGTGCTGGATCAGAACGGGTATCGCTCCCGTCTGACCCGCCTCGGGGTTCACGGCTGTGCCTGGGGGCTGGAAATCAATGCTCCCGATCGAAACGAGGCCCTCCGTCTCTTGGAAGAGGCGGGGATCCTGTTTGCCATATAAATTCCACCCCGCAACCCCACGCGGGGATCGGTCATAAAAGGAGTCGTATGATCTATCTGGACAATGCCGCCACCGGCTTTCCAAAGCCTGCGGCCGTGATGAAACAAATTCTCAAAACACTCACCGCTCCCTTGGGCAACCCCGGCCGCAGCGGACACCCTCTCTCCGAGGAGGCCGCCGGTCTGGTATACGGCGCCAGAGAAAGCCTGGCCAAGCTCATCGGCCCCGTCGGCTCTGAACGGATTGTGTTCACAAGCGGCGCTACCGCCGCCTTGAATATGGCAATTCGAGGCACGGCGGAGGCCCTGCTGCGGCGCGGAATCACTCCTTTTGTGATCACAAGCACGCTGGAACACAATTCCGTCTTACGCCCTCTTTTTCAATTGGAAAAGGAAGGCAGAATCCGTCTTTTGATCCTCTCCCCCGATCAGGACGGCAACCTTTCCGAAAAACGCCTTCTTGCGGAGGCACCCGACCTTTTGGTGCTGACCGCAAGAAGCAATCTGACGGGGCACGAGTTTTCTCTCCGTCCCGCCCTTCGCTCCCTGCGGCGAAGGGGGTGCATCGTCATCCTCGATGCGGCGCAAAAAATCGGCACCGACCCCTGCAGCTTTGCCGTGGAGGAGGCCGACCTGATCTGCGCTCCCGGGCACAAGGGACTGATGGGGCTGATGGGAGGGGGCTTTCTTGCGGTCTCAGACCAATGTCCGATCCTCCCCGAGGCAATCCTCTCGGGTGGGAGCGGTGTGGATTCCTTCAATCCTGAAATGCCCCCTCAGCTTCCCGAGCGTCTGGAGGCGGGAACGCTCCCCCTTTTGGCCATCGCCTCGATGCAGGCGGGGGCAGAATACCTGATGGAGCAGGGCCTCGACCGTATCGGCACGGGGGAGCGAGAGAAAAAGAAGCGTCTGGTGGACGGTCTTTTATCCCTGCGTCGGTACACGGTTTACGAGCCGCAGTACCCCGCAGGGCCAATCCTGGTCAATCACCAAAGCCTCCTTCCCGAGGAATTGGGAATGGCTCTTGCAAAGCGCGGAATCTTCGCACGGGCGGGCTACCACTGTGCCCCCCTGGCACACAAGGAAATCGGCACCCATCTGACGGGAGCCCTGCGTCTCTCCCCCGGTCCCTTTACCACTCTGCGGGATCTGGATCGTACGCTGGAGGTTATGGAGAGCATCCGAGCGGGAGCATAAAAAAACGGTGAAGGCGTCACGGCCTTCACCGTTTTCTTTTTCCCTTTATTTTTCCTCCAGCGCCGCCTCATCCTCGTTGCAGCCGGTGTCCTTCTTCTTAAAGAAGAGAAAGTAGACCACCACACCAACGGCAAGCAGACCGTACGCAGACAGGGCAATGCCGAGGCCGTTTGCGTGAAAGGAGCGGATCCCCTCCACCGCGGGAAAGACCAGATCGTACACGCCGAACACCTCGATGATGGCAATGAGCGCGGGCGTGACGAATCGGACCATCACGTAAAACACGGAGCGGAACCAGCCCAGCCTCTGACCGTCCTCCTCCATTTCCCTGCAGGCCTTCTTCGGGCCGATCAGCCAGCCGATGGCAAAGCAGCTCAGGAATGCGCAAACGGGCATCAGGACCGTATTGGTCACGATGTCGAAAAAGTCGAGGAGATTCTGTCCGAAGACCACAATCCCCTCCCGACCGTTGAGCGCCTGACCCAAGGAGATGCCAACGGGAATGGAAACGGCAAAGCAAATGAGCGCCAGAACGGAAACAGCCTTCTTTCTGGACACGCGGAACTTCTGAATCACAAACTGGCTGACCACCTCCAAAAGGGAGATGACCGAGGTAACTGCGGCGATAAAGACCATCGCAAAGAAGAAGAAGCTGATGATCTTACCCACAAAGCCGAGGCTTTCAAATACGAGGGGGAGGGTCTGGAACATCAGACCGACACCCTGGAAGGAGCCCGCGGCGGCACCGGTCGTAGCGGTAAAGTGGTATACGGCAGGGAAAATGGCAAAGCCTGCAAGAAGAGCCACGCAGGTATCGCAAAGGCAGATCATCCCCGTTGCCTTCAAAAGGTTGATCTCCTTGCCCGTGTAGGAGCCGTAAGCGATCATAGCACCCATACCGAGGGAGAGGGAGTAGAAGGCCTGTCCCATAGCGGCCAGAATTCCCGTACCGGAAAGCTTGGAAAAGTCGGGCTTCAAGTAGAACTCCAGACCCTCCTTGACCCCTTCCCCGAGGCAAAGGGAAAAAATGGCCGTGCTGACCAGAATCACGAACAAAACGGGCATCAGGATCTTGGACGCCTTTTCAATGCCGCCCTTGACCCCCGCCATTACGATGAACAGCGCCGTACCGATGAAAAGGGCAGAAAAGAGGATCACCTGCCAGATGCTCCCCGCAAAGGGGGCAAAGGTGCCCGCATTCCCAATCAAGGAATTTGCGGTGAAGCGCACGGTGTAGCCACCCAGAACGGAGTAGTAGCAGGCAATGAAGCCGGGAATGATCACCGCCAGAACGCCAAACCATCCGACCTTGGGACTGATCTTCTTAAAAGCAGTAACAGGGTTTGCCTGAGCACGGCGTCCGATGAAGATCTCGCACACCATCGTCACAAAGCCAATGAACAAAACGCAAGCGATATAAACCAGCACAAAGGCCGCGCCGCCGTAGTCGTGGGTCTTATAGGGGAAGCCCCACAAATTTCCAAGGCCAACCGCCGAGCCCGCGGCCGCCAAAACAAAGCCTAAGCCGCTGGCAAAGCCGTTTTTCTTTTTATCCATAAAATACGTACCCTTTCGTCCAAAGATAAGACATTGTAGCACAAATTGCGCTCCGATACAAGAGCTTTCACGAAAAAGCGCCGCTTTCCAAAAAAAATCCCCTCGCCTTTGAAGCGAGGGGATCGTTTGTTCGGATTAGTGGCAGATGCAGAGCTCGGTGTCCTTGTCGAACAGGTGAAGTCTGTTTACGTCAAAGGCAACCTTGATGGCGTCGCCAACCTTAGCCTTGGATCTGGGAGACACTCTTGCGATGAAGTTGTCCTCCTGGCTGTTCAGGTACAGGAAGATCTCCGCACCCATCAGCTCGGTAACGTCAACGTTGGCATCAATAACCCAGTCGGAAAGCTGAGACAGATACATGGGCTCGTCGTGGATGGCCTCGGAACGGATACCCGCGATGACCTCCTTGCCGATGTACTTCTGAACCTCCTCTTCCTCTGCCTTCTCCTCGGGGAGCTTGAACTCGTTGGACTCGCCGAAGGCAAAGTAGATGGCATCGTCGCCCTTCTTCTTGATGAGCTTACCGTTGATGAAGTTCATCTGAGGAGTGCCGATAAAGCCTGCAACGAAGAGGTTAACGGGATAGTCGTACAGGTTTTGGGGAGTGTCTACCTGCTGAATGATACCATCCTTCATAACGACGATTCTGGAAGCCATGGTCATAGCCTCGGTCTGGTCGTGGGTAACGTAGATGAAGGTGGTCTGCAGCTTCTGATGAAGCTTGGTCAGCTCGGTTCTCATGGAAGCACGGAGCTTTGCGTCGAGGTTGGAGAGAGGCTCGTCGAGAAGGAATACCTTAGGCTCACGAACGATGGCACGACCCAGAGCAACACGCTGTCTCTGACCACCGGAGAGTGCCTCGGCTTACGGTCGAGCAGGT
>JAFVYT010000126.1 GCA_017508505.1 Clostridia bacterium | reverse complement strand
TTTTGCTGGAGAAAAAGACCTCGAAGCCCTGCAGCCTTTCCATTCCCGGTCTTTTAAGGCTGATCTCCCAAAGGCTTTCCGGCACCCGCACGGATCTTTTGTGCAGCCCTGAGGATCCCGAGAAGTGTGCCTGCATTCTCCCGCCGGAGATTCTGGTAGCACTGGTATTGAATCTGGTGCGCTTTGTGATGGTTTACGTGGGTGGCGAGGGGATGGAGCTGAGCCTTGTCCGCTCGGAGGAGCGCCACCTTCTGACCCTTGGCTTCTCGGATCGACACGGGCTGTTTGAGATGCTTTCGGAGCTTTTGAACCATCATTTCTCGGCGGAGAGGGAGGAGCTCTCTTCTCTTTTACCCCTGCTTCTCAGCATCGTGATCTGCCGTCGCTACGGCATCGGGCTGGAGGCCTCTGCGTCGGAGGGAAAGGGACAGATCGAGGTTTCTTTTAAGGCCACGGCCCAAAAGCCGGAATTTTTCCTCGGCACCAGACCCGAGGAAGAGGAAACGCTTTTGAGGGAATGGGTGGCGGAAATCTTTTTTTAGAACAAAAAAAGAAGAAATTCAATCAATTTTTGTACGGTTTTCCTATTGCCAAATCTACCGCCCATGGAGTATACTGTAGTGGTAGAATCAAAAGGAACCGCAAAGCACGGGAGGGATAGCTATGGAACAGAAAAAAATCAAGCGGATCGGCGTTTTGACCTCGGGGGGAGATGCCCCCGGAATGAATGCTGCTCTTCGTGCAGTGGTTCGCTCCGGCCTCTACCACGGCCTGCAGGTATTCGGGATCCGAAGAGGCTACGAGGGTCTTTTGGACGGTGAAATTTCGGAGATGAATAACCACTCCGTTTCCAATATCATCAATCGGGGCGGCACGGTGCTGCTCACTGCAAGAAGCAAGGAGTTCTCCACGCCCGAGGGAGTTGCAAGAGGGAAGGCCATGGCGGATATCTTCCGTCTGGACGCCTTGGTGGTCATCGGGGGAGACGGCTCCTTCCGCGGGGCAAGGGACCTGCACCGTCTGGGTGTTCCCGTGATTGGAATCCCCGCTACCATTGACAACGACATCGGCTGCAGTGACTACACCATTGGCTACGATACCGCTATGAACACGGTCAAGGAGGCCATTGACCGTATCAAGGACACTGCTTCCTCTCACGAGAGATGCAGCGTGGTGGAGGTAATGGGACGGAACGCCGGCTACATCGCTCTCAACTGCGGCATCGCAGGGGGTGCGGAGGCGTGCATCATCCCCGAAAAGGAGTTTGACGTGGACGAGGACGTCATCAAGCCCATCCTTTCCTGCCGCAACGCGGGAAAGCACCATTATATCATCATCAATGCCGAGGGAGTCGGCGGGACGCTGGAGCTCGCGGAGGCGATCAAGACCAAAACCGGCATTTCCACCACCACGACCATTTTGGGCCATCAGCAGCGGGGCGGAAGTCCCACGGTGCGTGACCGTGTGGCGGCCTCTCTGATGGGGGCAAAGGCCACGGAGCTTCTGGCGGCGGGGATCGGCGGCAGAGTGATCGCCATGCGCGGAGAAGCGGTCATCGATCTTGACATCGACGAGGCCCTTTCTATGAAAAAGGAGATCGGCGACGACCTGATCCGCACCAGCAAGATCCTCTCCCTCTACTGAAAAAACGCAAGATTTTGAGGAAAAATCCTCCTTTTTTACGATTTTTGAAAAAGACTTGATTTTTTTTGACTCTATGTTATAATCTTAAAGATGCCATCATGGTGTCTTTTGCCCGTGTGTGCATCCCAAAAATACGTTGATAACGAAAATCAGAAAGTCTTTCTATGGAATACCAGAATCAAAAGATCGCTTCGGTTTTGAAGCGCTTCGGAGTGGAGTACGACTCCTTCCGAGTAGAGACCTTCCACAGCGGACATATCAATTCCACGCACAAGGTAGACATTCGCTTCAAGGGCAAAACGGACAGCTTTGTCCTGCAGAGGATCAACACTTACGTTTTCCCCAATCCCGTGGGGATTATGGAAAACATCGACAAGGTAACGGGACACATTCGCAAAAAGCTCATTTCCCAGGGGCAGGATCCCGAGGGGAAGGTGCTGCAGTTTTTGAAGCGTCCCGACGGAACCAACTACTATTTCGAGAACAACGAGAACTTTTGGAGAGCGTATCACTACGTTCCCAATACCATCACCTACGATCAGGCAGAGGATCCGGCGGTGCTCCGCAGCGCGGGCTATTCCTTCGGTCTGTTTCAGAAGCAGCTTTGCGACTTCCCCATGGAGGAGCTGGTGGATACGATGCCCAATTTCCACAATACTCCCGTGAGAATGAAGAACTTCTTTGCCGCCTGTGAGAAGGATCCCGTGGGCAGACGAAGCAACATCGAAAAGGAGATCGAGATCCTGCGGGAGAACGAGCCCCTTTGGTCCCGCCTGGAAAAGGAGAGGGAGGAGGGACGCATCCCCCTTCGCGTGACGCACAACGACACCAAGTACAACAACATCCTCATCGACAAGGACAGCGGCGAGGCCGTCTGTGTTATTGATCTGGATACCGTGACCCCCGGCCTTTGTGCCTATGATTTCGGAGATGCCATCCGTTTCTCCGCAAACTTTGCGGTGGAGGATGAGCCCGACACCTCCAAGGTTGGTCTGAATCTGGACCTTTACGAGGCCTCTGCCTCGGGCTTTATCCCTGCCTGTCGCGATTTTGCCACTCCCGAGGAACTGGAAAGCCTTGCCATCGGGGCGGTTACCATGGCCTTTGAGCTTGCGGCACGCTTTCTGGAGGACTATCTGAACGGGGACAAATACTTTAAGACCCTCCACCCCGAGCACAATCTGGAGCGAGGCAGAAGCCAGCTTGCCCTTGCGCTGGATATGAAAAATAAAATGGACGAGATGCAGGAGATCAACCGTCGCTGGGCGAGCGGCGACCGATAAGATTTTTCTCGTCCGAAGAGGAGAAAAACGTGGAAATCACAGCCAAAAATTTGCTTGATTGGATTCGGAAGGGGATCGTGTTCATTCTGATCATCTCCTTTCTGTTTGCCGTCGGCACCTTCGTTTATACGAAGTATTTTATTCAGCCTACCTACCTTTCTGGGGTGAAATTCTGCGCAGACGGCGTGGTAAACGGGGAAAACGTGTACGACGATCTGAGCCAGAGAAAGTATTTCCAGGGGATGGCTCCTCAGTATCAGGAATTTTTGAAGGTTCCGGAATTCTATAAGATGGTGTCTGAGAAGCTTGAGGAGGAAGCGGGGACTTATCTGCATCCCGACACCCTCAAGGGCGCCATTCGCTTTTCCGAGATCGTGGAGGATACCAGCGTCTTTTACGTGCACGTGTACGCCTCCGATCCCACCTTGGCTCAGAACATTGCCATTGCCGTGCAAAAGGCGGCTCCGGAGCGTGTGCAGGCTTGTGCAGAGGATGCCAGACTTGTGGTGCTCAGCGAGCCCGTTCTGCCCTCCGCTCCCGATAGCCCCAGCATCGTGAAGAATACGGCCATCGGCTTTCTCTTCGGCGTGATTCTGTCTCTCGCGGTCGTTATCTTGCGCGAAATGATGGACAACCGCATCAAGAGCAGTGAGGAGATCAGTCAGATCTTCCGCTTGCCTGTCTTCGGCGTGGTTCCCGACTTCTCCGCAGGAGAGGGGAAAGGAGGAAAGAAAGCATGAAGTACACCTCTTACGGCTCCCTTTCCGGGGACAGCCTCTCCGTCTATGCGGCGAAGGAGGCCTATCATACCATCCGTACCAATCTGATGTTTTCCTTGGCGAAGACCGGCTGCAAGACCGTGGTCTTTTCCAGCTCGATTCAGGGAGAGGGAAAAACCACCTCTGCTGCCAACGTCGCCTTCTCTCTTGCCCGCAACGACAAGAAGGTGCTCCTTCTGGACGGCGACCTTCGCAGTCCCAGAATCCATCGCCTTGTGAAGCTGCAGAAGGCCCCCGGCCTGACCAACTACCTTTCCGGCTTTAACTCTCTGGAGGAGATCTGCCATCGGAGCGTGTTTCCGAATCTGGACGTGATCTGCGCGGGAAACAACTCCCCCAACCCCTCGGAGATGATCGCCAGTGAGGGAATGCATACTTTTCTGAAGAGTATGCAGGAGCATTACGACTTCATCATCATCGATACGCCCCCCGTCAATTTGGTTTCCGACGCTCTGTCTCTGGCAGGTGAGGTGGACGGCGTGGTGATGGTGGTTCGTCCCGGCTATACCACCCGCAAGGATCTCAACTCCGCGCTGTCTCAGATCGAGTTCGTCGGCGGCAAGGTGCTGGGTGCCGTTGCCAACGGTGTCCGTGCCGAGAAGTCCCGCGGATACGGTCGCTACGGCCGTTACGGCCGCTACGGGGAAGGCGCTCCTCAAGCTCAGGCGCAAAAAAGGCCTCGTCCCGTGACCCCTGCTCCCGTGGCAAAGCCCGCGGAGGACCGAGCGGAGCAGACCGATTCCAAAGAAGAGAACTCGTAATCAGCTTGCATCCATCGGGAGTGGCCATAGCCGCTCCCGTTTCTTTCCTTTCGGAGAAGCATTTAAGAAAAAAGGAGAACCCATTATGATCCGTTCCTATCGAAATCAAAAGCCCGTCATTGCCGAGAGTGCCTTTTTGGCGGAAAGTGCCGTGGTCATCGGAAACGTCACCCTTGCGGAGGAGGCCAATATTTGGTACGGCGCCGTTCTGCGCGGGGACGAGGGCAGCATCACCGTAGGAAAAAGAACGAATATTCAGGACAATGCCACCGTCCACCCCGCAAAGGACTTTCCCGTGGTTTTGGGTGAGGACATCACCGTCGGGCACAATGCCGTGGTTCACGGCTGTACCGTGGGTGACGGAACCATGATCGGGATGGGGGCCGTGGTGCTGAACGGTGCCGTCATCGGCAAAGGCTGTCTGATCGCCGCGGGTGCTCTCGTCAAGGAGGGCGCTGTGATCCCCGACGGATCCCTTTGCGTGGGGGTTCCCGCCAAGATCATCCGTGAGCTGGACGAGGCGGGCAAAGAGAAGATCCTCGATAACGCGGCCATGTACGTGGCTCTTGCCAAGGAATATTGAAGTTTCCTTTGATCTGTCCCGTCTGCGGGGATGCAATGACTCAGGAGCCCTCCCGCGCCGTTTGTGAGAGGGGACACTCCTTTGACCGTGCGCGCCAGGGCTATTTTCACCTTCTGCCCCAAAAGGGAGCGGGCGGCCACGGGGACGATGCCGAGATGCTCCTATGCCGTCGGCGCTTTCTCGATGCGGGGCACTACGCCTTTTTTGCCGATGCGGTGGCGGACTGCGTTGCTCGCCTGACCCCTGTGGGTGGGCTGGTTCTGGACGCGGGCTGCGGCGAAGGATACTACACCCGAAAAATGAGGGATGCGCTGGAAAAAGAGGGGCGCGGTGCGCGCATCTGCGCCTTTGACATTGCCCGAGACGCGGTTCGCCTGACGGCCTCTCGAATGGAGAAAAGAGGGCTCTTTTTTGTAGCCAGCACCTTTCACGTGCCCTTGGAGAGCGGATGCGTGGACGTGATCACCTCTCTGTTTTCCCCTTATGCCGAGGAGGAATTTTTGCGGTTGCTTCGCCCCGGCGGGATTCTCATCCGCGCCGTTCCCTTGGAGGAGCATTTGTTTGAATTGAAGCAGGCAGTGTACGAGCACCCCACGAGAAATGAGAAGAAGGCCGAGATCGGCGCGGGCTTTACGCTTCTTGCCGAGACGAGCCATCGTGCCCTTCTCCGTCTTTCGGGAAGGGAGCAGATCGAGGCGCTTTTCGGGATGACCCCCTATGCGCACAAGACCTCCCCGCAGGATCGTCAGAAGCTCTCGGCGCTGGAGTCCCTTGAAGCTCGTGCGGAATTCGGGCTGATCTGCTATCAAAAAAAGAAGTGATTTTTGCCAGTTTACAAAAAAATCTTGCAAATCACGGGAAAATGGGCTATACTGAAGAAAATGACCGAGAGGAGGAAAGCGATGAAACGTTCGGTCCGTGATTATTTGCTGACGCTTTGCGTTGCCGTGGTGTTTTTTGCCGTGGTGGCTTTCTTTCTTTTGCAGGCGGCCGAGGGGCTGATGGGAGACGTGGTTCAGAAGATCGGCTCTCAGGCTCAGGAGGAGACCGGCGAGGAGGCTGTAGCCGTGGGAGGAGAGAGCACCCCTGAGGGCGGTGGCTCTTCGGCATCCAAGGAGGACGAGACCGTTACCTTTTTGATTATGGGAGAGGATTTTGACGGAGAGAATGCCGACGCGATTTTCCTTTTGGGCATCAACGCCACGCAGAAAAAGGCAACCCTTGCCCTGATTCCCTCCAATACCATCGTGCCCGACGGCAGTAATAAGTTTAAGCTCGGTGCCCTGTATTCCTCCAAAAATATGCCGTATTTCAAGAAGTTTATTCTGCAGGAAACGGGGATCAACGCAGACTACTACGCCACGGTGTCCATGTCCGGCTTTGCCAATTTCGTGGACTTTTTGGGCGGTGTTTCCTATACTGTTCCGGAGAATATGTACTACTTTGACCCCACCCAAAATCTCAGGATTAATCTGAAGGCGGGGGCTCAGACGCTGACGGGAGATCAGGCACTTCAGCTGATGGCCTATCGGGGGTATAAGGACGGAGCTGTCGCCCGTGAGGAAACCCAAATCGACTTTGCCAAGGCCTGCTGCGAGGCGCTCCTTCGGCCGGACCTGCTCAGCCGTGCCAAGGCTGTGATGTACAGTCTCTATTACAATCTGGAAACGGACTTTGACGAGAGTGCGATGAACGCTCTGGGAGAAATGATCTTCCACTTTGACGAGTATACCCTGGAGGCCGAGCGGATTCCCGGCTCCGTCTCCGGTGAGTTTTATCTCATCAGCACGTCCCGCGCCAAGAAGCTGTTTGAAATTTACGCAAAATAAAAGAAACAGGAGGCTTTTCCCTCCTGTTTCTTTTACCAAAAGGAAGAGGTATATTATGGAACATGAGCTCGAAAGGGGCGAAAAGCAGGCCTTGCCTGTGACGCCTGCCGTTCCCACAGAGGCGGTGATCCCCGAGGAAAACGCATCCGCAGAGCTTTGTCTGCAGGAGGGGAATTCCAAAGGGCGCTTTTGGCATTGGGTGGAAAAAAGCGGAAAGGGCCCGTTGCCTCTCGTGCCGGCCTTTCTTTTGCCCTTTCTGATCTTCTGCGTCTGCCTTGCCCTGCGGGAGATCTTTCCCTTCGGGGATCGCCAGATCCTCAATTTTGACGGCTGGCATCAGTATTATCCCTTTCTCTTGAAGCTTTGGGATCATTTCCACGAGGGCACAAGTCTTTTGTACGACTGGTCTATGGGAATGGGGACGAACTTTCTTTCTATGTTGTCCTATTACGGCTCCAGCCCTCTGAACCTTGCGTTGCTCTTTGTGAAGGAGCGGGAATTCCGTGTGCTTTTCACCCTTTTGGTGGCCTTGCGAATCGGTCTTGCGGGGCTTTTCTCCGGGATGTTTCTGCGCAAGATCGAAAAGAATCCCGGCTGGTCTATTGCCTTTTTCTCTCTTGGCTATGCCCTTTGCGGCTTTTTGATGGGCTATTACTGGAACGTGATGTGGCTGGACGCCGTGGCGCTGTTTCCCCTGATCGCCCTCGGCACCCTGAAGCTCTTTCGGGAAGGGAAGTGCTCCCTTTACGTTTTGTCTCTCGGGATCAGCTTCTTTTCCAATTATTATATTACTTATATGTCCTGCGTCTTTACGGTTCTGGCCTTTTTCGTTCTGTGCGTGGTGGATCGGGTGCGCTTTTCGGACTTTCTCCGCAAGGGCTTTCGACTGCTTCTTTGCACCCTTTTGGGGGCGGCCACGTCGGCGGTGATCCTGCTTCCTGCCTTCTTCGGTCTTTTGAATACGGGCTCCACGCAGGATGCAACCCCGATGTACGTTTCCTTTTACGAGTCGATTCGGGATCTTCTGGCTCCGCTTCTTTCCTTTCACGAGCCTGCGGTCATTGAGGGCCTCCCGAATCTTTCCACGGCGGCGATCCTGGTGCTCTTTGCCTTTTCCTTCCTTTGGGCAAAGAGAATCGGGCTGAGGGAAAAGCTCTGTGCCTTTTTCCTTTTGGCGATTCTGCTGTTTTCCATGAACTTCAGCGTGCTGAACTACGCTTGGCACGGCTTCCATTATACCAATATGATCCCCTACCGCTTTGCGTATCTTTTTGCCTTCGTGGTGGTGGTGATGGCCTATCTGTACTACAAGCGTGCCGCTTCGGATTTTGACTGGATCGACGGGGTGGGAATGCTGGTGGCTGCGGTGCTGGTGGCCCTTTGTGCCTTGGGGTACTACTCCAAGGAGAGCATTCTTGCCACGGTGGCGGTTTTTTCCGTTGCGGTGGTTCTGACGGCGCTTTACGCCGTGGGCATCGTAAAAAAGAAGCTTTTCTCCTCTCTTGTTTGCCTTGTGGTGGCGGCGGAAACGGCCTTCTGTGCCTATCTCGGCACGGGTGCCGTGGGGAGCACCTCCTATTCCGACTATCTGGATCCCGTGGTGGATGGCAAGGGGGAAGCGGTGGTCAGCCGCGAGGACGTGGCAGAGCTGATCGAGCTTGCGAAGGAGAAAAACGACGGCGCAGATCTCTTCTACCGCACGGAGATGACCGAGTGGTACTCCCTGAACGATTCCTGCCTGTTCGGCTACGACGGCATCTCCCAGTTTTCCTCTGCCGCAAATCGCAACGTTTCCGCCTTTCTTTTGGGACTGGGAATGCCTGCGGACCCGGGAAGCAACCGCTTTGTCTACGTTCACGGTACCCCCTTTGCCAATACCCTTCTGGGGGTCAAATATCTCATTTCCAAAAACGGTTACCTTTCGGATACGGGACTGAAATGTCTGATGGCAAGCTCTACGGAGCGCCGCGCCGCCCTCTACGAGGAAACGGCCTTTGCGGGCCTCGGCTTTATGGTGCCGGAGTCGGCAGCAGATTTTACCTTTGACTCCTCCCTTTCTCCCTACGAGCGGCAAAATGCTCTCTTTTGTGCAATGACGGGGCTGGAGGGAGAGCTTTTCACCCCCATCACCTCCCTGGAGGGGATCCACACGGGCCTTGCAGTGGAGAGCTTAGGTGACGACAACTTTACCTTTGACCTGACCGAGGACACAGACTCGGAGGAGGGGTCCTTCGGGCGGGTGATGCGCCTTTCCTACACGGCGCCTCAAAGCGGAATGGTCTATATTTACGCAGACGTGCCCATGTCGAGCCTTGTGCAGGTGAACAACGCCTGGCACTGCGTGGAGGATTATGCCAACTTCTTCTCTGCGGGGTACTTCAGGGAAAACGAGACCTTCCAGCTCCGCGCCATTATTGATGAAAACGATTACGACAACGCACAGTACGCCTCCTTTGACGTGGTCGTGATGAACGATGCCCTCTGGCAGGAGGGACTTGCGCTTTTGCAGGATGAATCCATGGAGATCACCTCCTTTGAGGAGACGAGGGTCAAGGCAAGGGTCGATGCTCTTTCCGACGGCTACCTCTACACCTCCATCCCTGCGGAGCTGGGCAACACCTGGAGCGTTTTCGTGGACGGAAAAGAGGCGGAGGTCAGCACCTTTGCGGGGGCCTTCGTAGGGGTTTCTCTCTCTGCCGGAGAGCATGAAATTGAATTTGTCTATTCTCCCTTGGGCTTTGAAAAGGGCCTTTGGATCTCGGTGGTATCGCTGCTTTTGCTTGGGGCACTCTTTGTTTGGGAGCTGCGCGGCGGCAAGCTCTTCCCCGAGAAGCCCTTGCCCGAGAAGCCTTGCCCCGAAAAGGAGCAGGAGAAGGACGAGGGAGACGAGGAAACGGAACGGAAGGAAAACGAGGAAGCAAAACAGGATGAAACTGCAGAAGCTGATGAGCATCACCCGGAAGGGGCTTGACGATTTTTCTATGCTTGAGACGGGAGACTGCGTTGCCGTGGGGGTTTCGGGAGGGAAGGATTCCCTCGCTCTGGTCACGGCGCTGGCGCATCTTTCCCGCTTTCACCCCACGGGCTTTGCGGTGAAGGCCATCACCGTGGATCTGGGCTTTGCGGGGGCAGACTACTCTGCCATCGGGACGTACCTGGAGCCCTTGGGAGTGGAGTACCGCGTGGTCAGGACCGAGATCGGTCACGTGGTCTTTGACGTCAGAAAAGAAAAGAATCCCTGCTCTCTCTGTGCCAAGATGAAGCGGGCGGTGCTTTGCGAGACCGCCGTGGACATGGGGGCGAAAAAGCTCGCCCTCGCCCATCACAGAGACGATCTCATCGATACCTTCCTGCTCAATCTCTTCTACGCAGGCAGAATCGACACCTTTCTCCCCGTGACGGATCTGCACCGGACGGGGATCACCGTGATCCGTCCCTTCCTCTATGCGGAGGAGAAGGATCTGGTGTATTTTGCCAATCAGAATCCGATGCCCGTCTGCCCTTCAGGCTGCCCTGCGGACAAGGCCACCACCCGAGAGGAGATCAAGGTTCTCCTTCGCACCTTGGCAAGGGAGAACCCCGATATTAAGGCTAAGCTTTTCGGCGCCATCGTCCGGTCGGGGCTTTTGGATCGAAGAAGCAACGATACCATTACGCTTTGATGGAAAAATGTGAAAAAAGTGTTAATAATGGGAGGAACTCCTTGAATTTTTCAAGGTTTGGGTTATAATAATATCAATGGATTAGCACTCTTGGCACTTGAGTGCTAAAACAAGAAAGCGTTTCAGGAGGAAAAGAAAATGTTGAAACCCCTTAATGACAGAGTCGTTTTGAAAATGGTGGAAGCGGAGGAAACTACCTCTTCCGGTATCATCCTGGCAGGTACTGCCAAGGAGAAGCCCGGCATTGCCGAGGTGATTGCCGTGGGTCCCGGGGGGATCGTGGACGGCAACAAGGTGGAAATGAACGTTTCCGTGGGTGATAAGGTTATTACCAGCAAATATTCCGGTACCGAGGTCAAATACGAGGGTACCGAGTACGTAATCGTCAGAGTCGGCGACATTCTCGCCGTGGTAGAGTAAGGAGGAATAGACAATGGCAAAAGAGATTCTTTACGGCATTGAGGCCAGAAACAAATTGATGAACGGTATTGACCAGCTTGCCAATGCCGTGAAGGCCACCATCGGCCCCAAGGGCAGAAACGTGGTTTTGGATAAGAAATTCGGAGCACCCCTGATCACCAACGACGGCGTGACCATCGCCAAGGAGATCGAATTGGAGGATGCCTTTGAGAATATGGGCGCACAGCTCATCCGTCAGGTTGCGGTGAAGACCAACGACGCCGCAGGCGACGGTACCACCACCGCTACCGTTCTGGCTCAGGCCTTCGTCCGCGAGGGACTGAAGAACGTGACCGCAGGTGCCAACCCCATGATCATTAAGAAGGGAATCCAGAAGGCCGTTGACCTTGCCATCGCCGAGCTGAAGAAGAACTCCAAGCCCGTTTCCGGCAAGGAGGACATCGTCAGAGTCGGTACCATCTCCGGCGGTGACGAGCTGGTGGGTACTCTCATTGCCGACGCAATGGAGAAGGTTTCCGCAGACGGCGTGATCACCGTGGAGGAGAGCAAGTCCGCCGAGACCTACTGCGAGGTTGTGGAGGGTATGCAGTTTGACCGCGGCTACCTTTCTCCCTATATGGTGACCGATACGGATAAGATGGAGGCTGTCTTCGACGATGCCATCCTTCTCATTACCGATAAGAAGATCTCCAACATTCAGGAGATCCTGCCCCTTCTGGAGCAGGTAATGCAGTCCGGCAAGAAGCTGGTTATCATTGCAGAGGACGTAGAGGGCGAGGCCCTTTCCACGCTGCTTGTCAATAAGCTCCGCGGCACCTTTACCTGTGCCGCCGTCAAGGCTCCCGGCTTCGGAGACAGAAGAAAGGAAATGCTGCAGGATATCGCCATTCTTACCGGCGGTACCGTGGTATCCTCCGACCTTGGTCTGGAGCTCAAGGAGACCACCTTCGATATGCTCGGTCGTGCCAAGCAGGTGAAGATCACCAAGGAGAACACCATCATCGTGGGCGGTCAGGGCTCTCCCGACGCCATCCGCGACAGAATCGCCTCCATCCGTTCCGGCATTGAGACCACCACCAGCGACTTCGACCGTGAGAAGCTCCAGGAGAGACTGGCCAAGCTCGCAGGGGGCGTTGCCGTGATTAAGGTCGGTGCTGCTACCGAGGCAGAGATGAAGGATAAGAAGCTCCGCATCGAGGACGCTCTCAATGCAACCCGCGCTGCTGTAGAGGAGGGCATCGTGCCCGGTGGCGGCGTGGCACTTCTGAACACCGTTCCCGCCGTAAAGAGCCTGATGACGACCCTTTCCGGTGAGGAGAAGATCGGTGCCGAGATCGTGCTCCGCGCTCTGGAGGATCCCGCCCGTCAGATCGCCGCAAACGCAGGCTTTGAGGGAAGCGTCATCATCGACAAGATCCTTTCCTCCGGCAGAATTGCATACGGCTTCAATGCTTACTCTGAGGAGTACGTGGATATGTACGAGGCCGGTATCATCGATCCTACCAAGGTGACCCGCTCCGCTTTGGCAAACGCATCCAGCGTAGCCGCTATGGTGCTGACCACTGAGGTTCTCGTGGCCGACAAGAAGGAAGACGCCTCCGCCGCTATGGCCGCTCAGGCAGCCGCAGCCGCAGGCGGTATGTATTGATCCGCAAAGTAAAAAAGCCCTCGGAAACGGGGGCTTTTTCTCTCTTTTGAAAGGAGATTTATGAAAAAAAACATTCGCCATCCCCTCATTTTGCTCCTTTTCGTCTCTTTTGCTCTGCTTCTTTTTTCCTGTTCCCTGCCCGATGGGCTCTCGGAGGAGGAGTCGGGGACTCTGTCCGACCCGCCGGAGGGGTACGTTGCCTTTGCGCAGGAGGCGGCACAGACTCCGACGGAGCTGAAGGTGGAGGACGCTGCGCTTTACGCCTCCTACGAGTCCCGCTTTGCCCCCCTTCGTTCCTCGGTGCATTTTGACACCCTTTCCCCCGCAGAGCAAAGGATCTACCGTCTCTTTGAGTACGCGCTGGACGAGGGCTACCCCTGCCTTTATATGGACGAGCGGCTTTTGGAGGAGGCGGCGCACAGCCCCGGAGACATCCTCTACTTTCTCAGTCTGGATTCTCCTATGGTAGAGCAAAACCTTTCTTTTACCCGTTCCACCGTCCGCTTTGACCTTTCCGAAAACGGAAAGCGGGTGGAGGTGACCGCGGCGCTTTTTGAGGTGGAGGCCTTCCACCCGGACCGTCTCGCAAAGAAGGAGGAGGCGCTGGAGAAGGCGCGGGAGATCGTATCGGAGCTGGAGGGGGAGGAGGGCTCAAGGGAGCGCGCCCGGGCCATTTACCTCTATCTGACGGAGCAGGTTGCCTATCAGGACTACGACGGCACCCGTGAGGCGAATTATCTTTACGATGCCCTTGTGCAAAAAAAGACCCATTGCGACGGCTTTTCCAATGCCTATTCACTCCTTTATCACCTTTCGGAGCTGAGGTGCTTTGAAAAGAGCGATGACGGCTCTGCCGATGAGAACGGGCATACCTGGAACAGCGTGTTCTTTGACGGTGCGTGGTACAACGTGGATTGCTCTCTTTCTCCCGATGTGGCTGCTGAGCAAAGGGAAACGGGGATCCTGGTCCGCTTCGGCTTTTCCGACGAGCGGCAGACTCACACCCCCTCCTTTTCCGAGCTGACCCCCGACTGCACGCAGGATCTTCTGACCCTCGACTGTGATTTTGAGAGGGAAACGGACCCCGAGCTTTCCCGCCGTGTGGCAGAGGCCTTCCGAAGCACCGAGAGGGACTTTGTTCTTCTGCGTCTGCGGGAGGGAGAAATGGGAAAACAGACCCTTCAGCGCCTCGCCAACGAGATGCAGACCTCCTTCTCCGCTCTTGCCTATGGCTGGGGCTCGGATACCTACTACATCCTGATCAAAAAATAAAAAAGACCGCAAGGTCTTTTTTGTTTTTTTCGGTTTTCTATTGAAAAAGTAAAAAAAGAGGTGTAAGATGGAGCGGTGTGCGAAAAAAAGGAGAAAAATGATGGCAGTATTACGCTTTTTGAAGAAAAACACGGTGTTTTGCGTGGCGGCGCTGGCGGCGCTTGTCACGTCCTTTCTCGTGCCTCCGGACAGGGCGTATGGGGACTACTTTGATTGGAACACGCTCACCTGTCTCTTTTTGACCCTGGCGGTGGTGGCGGCCCTTCGAAACATCAAGTTCTTTACCATTCTGGCCCGCCGTATCGTGGCCGCCGTGGGAGGATTGCGGCGTCTCTTTCTCGTGCTCATTACCATCACCTTCTTAGGGTCGATGCTCATTGCCAACGATATGGCTCTTATCACCTTTTTACCCTTGGGGTATTTCGCTCTTTCCGTTGCCAAACGGGATGAGTATATGGCCTACCTTTTCATTCTGCAGAACATTTCCGCCAACCTTGGAGGGATGCTCACTCCCTTTGGCAATCCCCAGAACCTTTATCTGTACTCTTATTTCAGGATTCCCACGGGGGAGTTTTGTATGATGATGCTTCCGCCCTTTCTCCTTGCCATCGGGATCCTTTGCCTTTGCTGTTTGTTCGTCCCCGCCTGCCCGCTTTCCATCACGGATCACTTTTCCGAAAAGCTCAACGGGAAGCGATGTGTGCTCTACCTTTCCTTGTTTTTGCTTTCCATCCTTGTGGTTTTTCGGGTTATCCCGTTCCCCGTTGGGCTGATCCTCATTACCGCCGTGCTTCTTTTTGCGGATCGGGATGCCATCGCCGCCGTGGATTGGGGGCTTCTGGGAACCTTCTTTTTCTTTTTCATCTTTGCGGGGAATCTGGCGAGGCTGGAGGCGGTGAATCTCTTTTTTTCCTCGCTTCTTGCCCGTGACCCTCTCTTGGTTTCGGTGTTTTCCTGTCAGGTCATCAGCAACGTCCCCTCGGCCATTCTCCTTTCCCGATTTACGGACAACTACCACGCCCTCCTTCTCGGGGTCAACATCGGCGGTACGGGCACGCTCATCTCCTCCCTTGCCAGCCTGATCACCTTCAGCGAATTTCGTATTCTCTATCCCGGCCACGGCAAGCAGTATTTTTTCCTTTTCACTCTGCTCAATCTCGTCTTCCTCGGGGTGATGACCCTTGCGGCAAAGCTGTTTTTCCTATAAAAACGAAAACGGAACCGATTTCGGTTCCGTTTTCGTTTTCGTTTTTTCTCAGGCAAAAGCAAAATACCCCAAAACCAAAAGGCCCAGAACGATGCGATACCACCCGAACAGGGAGAAATCGTGCTTTTTGACGTAGTCCATCAAAAAGCGAATGACAAAGAGGGAGGTCAAAAAGGCCACGGCACAGCCGAACAGCAGAAGCCCCCATTGGGTTGCGGTCAGGGCAAGACCGAATTTGAGAAGCTTTAAGGCGGAATACCCCAGCATCACGGGGACGGCCAGGAAGAAGGTGAACTCTGCGGCGGCCACGCGGCTGACTCCGAGGATGCGCGCTCCCACGATGGTGGAGCCGGAGCGGGAGGTGCCGGGGATGATGGACAGCACCTGAAAGAGCCCGATGTAAAAAGCATCCTTGTAGGTGATCTCCGAGAGGGAATGGACCCGCACCGCCTTGTCCTTATTTTTTCCTTCCACAAGGAGGAAGGCGACACCGTAGAGGATCAGGGCGCAGGCGATCACCGTGGGAGTGTGAAAATGCGCCTCGATGTAATCGTCAAACAAAAGGGTTACCGCCGCTCCGGGGATGCAGGCGACGACGACCTTGAACCAAAGGGAAAAGACGTCCCCTCGGATCACACCCTCCTTTTTTCCTTCCTTTCCGAGGCGAAAGGGGAACATCTTGTCCCAAAAGAGGATCAGAACCGCCAGGATCGCTCCCAGCTGGATCACGATAAAGAACATTTCCTTGAAGGCCTCGTCCTGATTTAAGGTGAAAAACTCATCCACCAGAAGCATATGGCCCGTGCTGGAGATGGGGAGCCACTCGGTAATGCCCTCCACGATTCCCAAAACCAGAACCTTCAGATATTCCAAAAGCTGCGTCATAGTCGATCCTTTCCAAAAAAGCTGATTCATTTTATGCAGTACAAGCTCATTTTAGCATAGGACGGAGGATTTGTAAAGAAAAAGAGGGGATTGACAAGGGAAGAAAAAGAGGATATAATAGGCAAAGGAACAAGCGAGGATTCGGGTCGTTCTTCAGAGAGGCGGAAAGGGTGAAAGCCGCCGTCCGACCGTTTTTTCGTACCATCCTTGGTGTAGTCCCGCAGGAAATGGCGGCGCTGCTCGGCGAAACGGAGCAAACGAAGGGCAGACCCTCGGGGTCTGAATTCGGGTGGAACCGTGGGAGAGATCTCACCCCGAAAGCAAAACGTGCTTTCCGGGGTGTTATTTTTTTGCCCCGAATCAAAAGGAGGAATATCAATGAAAGTGATTTGCAATGACGGCGCCGTCCGCGATGACCTGACCCCCGAGGAGGAGCTCCACGTCATCCGCCACACCGCCGCTCACGTTTGTGCGCAGGCCATCAAGCGTTTGTACCCCCACGCGGATTTTGCCTTTGGCCCCGCTACGGAAAAGGGCTTTTTCTATGACGTGGATCTGGGAGAGACCAAGCTCTCCGACGAGGATCTTCAGGCCATTGAGACCGAGATGAGAAGGATTGTCAAGGAAAACCTTCCCATTAAGCCCTTCATCCTTCCCAGAGAAGAGGCCGTTGCCCTGATGGAGGAAAGACAGGAGAAGTATAAGGTGGAGCACATCGGCGATCTGGATCCCGAGGCACCCATCAGCTTCTATCAGCAGGGTGAGTACGTGGATATGTGCGTCGGCCCCCATCTGATGTACACCAAGGCGCTGAAGGCCTTCAAGATCACCCAGCAGTCCGGCGCCTACTGGAAGAACGACAAAAACAACAAGATGCTCACCCGTATCAACGGCATCGCCTTCCGCACGCAGGAGGAGATGGACGAGTATTTGAAATTGATGGAGGAAGCGGAAAAGCGCGACCACCGTCGCATCGGTAAGGAAATGGGTCTGTTTATGATCTGTGAGGAGGGCCCCGGCTTCCCCTTCTTCCTGCCTCGCGGTACAGCGCTCAAGAACGCTTTGATCGACTATTGGAGAGACATCCACTACCGTGATCATTACGTAGAGGTCTCCACTCCTATGATTATGAACCGTGCCCTCTGGGAGACCAGCGGACACTGGGATCATTACAAGGACAATATGTACTCCACGCTCATCGACGATGAGACCTATTGCATCAAGCCGATGAACTGTCCCGGAGGCGTGATGGTTTACCGCTCTACCCCCCACTCCTACCGTGATCTTCCCATCCGTATGGGTGAGCTTGGCTTGGTGCACCGTCACGAGCTCCGCGGCGCGCTCCACGGTCTGTTCCGCGTGCGCTGCTTTACGCAGGACGATGCGCACATCTTTATGCGTCCCGATCAGATCACCGATGAGATTATGGGTGTGGTTCACCTGATCAACGAGGTGTATACCAAGTTTGGCTTTAAGTACTTCATCGAGCTTTCCACCCGTCCTGAGAACTCTATGGGAAGCGATGAGGATTGGGAGGCCGCAACCGAGGGCCTTAAGGGAGCCCTTGAGAAGCTTGGCCTCGACTACATCATCAACGAGGGAGACGGTGCTTTCTACGGCCCCAAGATCGACTTCCATCTGGAGGACAGCCTTGGAAGAAGCTGGCAGTGCGGCACCATTCAGCTTGACTTCCAGATGCCCATCAATTTTGATCTGGAGTACGTGGACGAGACCGGTGCCAAGAAGAAGCCCATTATGATCCATCGCGTTTGCTTTGGCTCCATCGAGCGTTTCATCGGAATCCTGACCGAGCACTTTGCAGGCAAGTTCCCCGCTTGGTTGGCTCCCGTTCAGGTGAAGGTGCTTCCCGTTTCCGAGAAGAGCATGGAGTATTCCGAGCAGGTCTACAAGAAGATTCGTGCCGCCGGCATCCGCTGTGAATTGGACGACAGAAATGAGAAGATCGGGTATAAGATCCGCGAGGCGCAGGCCGTGGATCGCGTGCCTTATATGCTTGTTCTCGGCGCCAAGGAGATCGAGGAGGGAACGGTTTCCGTTCGAAACCGTGACACTCTGCAGACCGAGACCATGTCTCTGGAGGCCTTCCTGGAAAAAATCGGCAAGGAAACGGCAGAAAGACTGTAAAAAAAGAAGGAAAGCAGACCCGAGGTCTGCTTTCCCTTTTTTTCATTTTTTGTGCGAAATGTGCAGAACGATTATCATCCGAACCTTGACTTTTTGCAAGGCTTGCGGTTTTTTTATTCTTGCCAATCATTCTTTCCAAGAGAGAGAAAAAAAGAGCGCCATTATGAATGCGATCTGCGAGCGTTGCGGAGCCCGAAGCGATGCTCACGGTATGGTCATTTCTCTGCCTGTGGACGAGGTAGCGGGTCTGAAAAAGGAAATATAATTAAAAAAGCCTGTTTTTTTAAAAAAGCAGGCTTTTTTTCTCTTTTTCCTCTTGCAAAAGAGAAAAAAAGGGAGTATAATGTCGGGGTTGAATTCTGTATGACGATTGCAGGAAATGGCATCGGCCGGCCGAAGGAGTAACACTCTCAGGCGTCCCCTCGGGGGATGAGGACTGTGATCCGACAGAGCTTTGGAGAAGCTCATTGAATTGAGTGCCGAAGGGGCAAGGCGTAGGCCAATCTCTCGGGCAAAAGGACAAAGTGCAACTTCATCCGTAATGGGATTGTGTGCTTTGCCGCGCAATCCTTTTTTTATTTTTTTCAGGAGGTTTTATATGGAGTTTTTAAACATACTGACCAAGATCAATAACGTGATCAACGAATTTGTCTGGGTCAGGATCGGTCTGGTTCTGCTGCTCGGCACGGGCCTTCTGATGACCCTTGCCACCAAGGTGTTCCAGATCTCTCACTTGAAGCACTGGTGGAAGAATACCATCGGCAGTCTGTTTGACAAAAAGGTTATCGGCCACACCAAGGAAAAGGGTGCCATTTCTCCCTTCCAGGCGCTTTGTACCGCTCTGGCCGCCACGGTGGGTACCGGTAACATCGCAGGTGTTGCCGCCGCCATCTGCATCGGCGGTGCCGGTGCTGTGTTCTGGATGTGGGTTGCCGCCTTCTTCGGTATGATGACAAACTACTCCGAAAACGTATTGGGCATCTACTTCCGCCGTCGCAACAAGGACGGAGAGTGGTCCGGCGGTGCGATGTATTATCTGACCGACGGCCTCGGCGCTTACGAGTACAAGGACCGTCATACCACCATCCGCTTCCGGAAGGTTGGCAGAGTGCTTGCGATCCTCTTCTGCATCTTCACGATGCTTGCCTCCTTCGGCATCGGCTCTATGGGTCAGGTGAACAAGATCGTGGCCAACGTGGCCTCCGCCTTCGACGTGGAGAGCCTTTCCTCTCAGACGATTTTCGGGGGTATTTCCCTTTATAACGTGATCCTCGGTGTTGCCATTATGGCGCTGACCGCCCTGATCACCCTCGGCGGCCTGAAGAGAATTGCCAACGTTGCAGAGAAGATCGTTCCCTTTATGGTGGTGCTGTTTTTGGCGGGAAGCCTTGTGATCATCGGTATCAATTATCAGGCGATCCTTCCTGCTTTTCAGGCGATCTTTGTGAATGCCTTCCGTCCCGAGGCCTTCGTGGGCGGTGGCTTCGGTGCCATCATCATGGCCATGACCCAGGGCTTTAAGCGCGGTGTCTTCTCCAACGAGGCAGGCCTCGGCTCCTCGGTTATGGTTCACTCCAACTCCAACATCAAGGAGCCCGTCAAGCAGGGTATGTGGGGGATCTTTGAGGTCTTTGCGGACACGATGCTGGTCTGTACCATGACCGCGCTGGTGGTGTTGACCTCCGGCGGTCTCGAGGGAGGCGTGTTCAACGTGAAGACCGGTGAGATCGCAGAGGGCCTTTCCGACGCGACGCTGGTCGGCGGTGCCTTTAACGAGGTGTTCTCCTGGGGCGATATCGGTGAAAAGTTCATTGCCGTGGCGATGTTCCTTTTTGCCTTTACCACCGTTTTGGGCTGGTCTCACTACGGCTCCAAGGCTTGGGAGTACCTCTTCGGCTCCAAGTCCACTTTTATCTTTAAGATCATTCACATCACCACCATCATCTTCGGTGCCGTGATGACCTCCTCTATCGCTTGGGACATTTCCGATACCTTCAACGGCCTGATGATGATCCCCAACCTGATCGGCGTGGTCTTCCTCTTTCCCTTGGTGGTCAAGATCACGAAGAATTACGTGGATCGTAAGATCAAGGGCAAAAAGGACGTTGCTCCCATTCTCTCCTATGACGAGAAAACGCAGGCGGAAATGGAGCAGAGTCTGGACGACTGATTTTGAAAAGGAGCTGTAAAAAAACTTGGGTTTT
Organism: Clostridia bacterium; assembly: GCA_017508505.1. Next base: position 70 of record JAFVYT010000126.1, on the reverse strand, counting down.
TTTACAGCTCCTTTTAAGGGGATAGGAAAAAAAGATGCAGAACGGACAAACTGAGCAAAAAGCAAGGTAA
>JAFVYT010000125.1 GCA_017508505.1 Clostridia bacterium | reverse complement strand
TCGAATGCCTGCAGGGCCATTTCATCAAGGCGGGCAAGGAAGTCATTTTCCGAACCATCTCCGCGAGGGAAACGACTCCCTCCGGCCCCGCATAACGCCCCAGCGCACGGGGGAAGGAGCCCCGCAGACGGGGATGGTAGACCTCGCTTTCTCCCCGCACCGCGGCATCGGTGCAGATCATACAGCGAGGATGGGCAAGGACGGTCCTCAGATCCTCCTCCGACATCAGGAAGAAGCACCCGCGGCACTCTCCCTTGCAGTCCACGATCAGATCAAACACGGTATCGTACGCGCTCTTTCCCCAAGCGGCGGCAATCTCGGGGATGCGCCTTCCGCAAAACTCGGGGTGTGCGGGGCAGGAGGCGATCAGAACCCAGGAAAGGTCATCCTCTGAGCCGAAGCGCTCCAGATTTTCCCGAAGGATCCTTTCGCGGATGACGGGGTCGGTCAGATTTTCCAACAGCTTTTTCGTCCCGCCTGCGTGATAGGCCTTGGGAACAAAGCGGGCGGAAAGCTTCGTGTGGGAGGCGGTATAGGGATAGGTGTCAAGATAGAGCTGAGCACCGTCGGCCACGGCCCCATCGATCAGAGCAAGAGACTTTTTCACAAGGCCCCAATTCTCCCGATACATCGCCTTATGATGGGAAAAGACCACCCTTGCACCCGAGGCCTTCGCCACCTGAATGAACTCCTCGCAGGACTCCAGAAGCCGAGCTCCCTCGTCCCGAAGATGAACGGAAACCAGTCCCCCACCCTCGGCGGCGATGCGGGCAAGCTCGATGACCTCCCTTGTCTTGGCAAAGCACCCGGGTGCGTAGAAGAGACCGAAGGAGACCCCAAGAGCGCCGTTTGCCATCGCCTCACGCAGAAGCTCTCCCATCCTCTCCTGCTCGGCGGGGGTGGGATCCCTATCCGAGGAGCCCATCGCCGCCCGTCTCAGAGCGCCGTGTCCCACAAAGGCTCCGAGCCCCGAGCCCAAGGGCACCTGCTTTAATACGGAAAGAAAGGAGCCCATGGTCCGATAGATCTTCCGAGACTCTCCGAAATCTCCCACGGGGTAAGAGGGCGTTCCCTCCTCGAGGGGAGCGGGGCTTACCCCACACTGCCCGCCGACGGAAAGGGTGACCCCCTGCTCGATCTTCTCGGTCTGATCCGGAAATGCCAGCACCGTAGAATCCGAGTGGCTGTGGGAATCGATAAAGCCCGGTGTGACGGTCAGCCCCGTGGCGTCAAGGTACTCCCGTGCCGCTCCCAGATCCGTTCCGATGGCCGCGATCCTCCCGTCCCGAATTCCCAAATCAGCGCGGAAGCCCTCTCGCCCCGAGCCGTCCAGAACGGTGCCGTTTTGAATGATCAGATCGTACATACGCCCCTCCAAAGGTGCTTTTTTTCGTATTGTAGCACAAGGGCAAGCGGAATGCAATCACTCCGAAAGGACTCCCCTCCAAACTCTACGTAAAATAGAGTCGCTCTTTTTAATCTACAAATCATTCTATTGCAAAGAGAAAAGTATTCCTTTATAATGGAATCAAGACTCATAAGAAGAGGGGGATCACATTGAAAAGATCCATCGCATTTGCGGAGAACCTACGGCAATACCGAAAGATGCTCGGTCTGACTCAGAAGGAGCTTGCCCAAAGGATCGGATACACGGAAAAATCCGTCAGCAAGTGGGAAAAGGGCGATGCCCTGCCTCCGACGGAGATGCTGGTAAGCATCGCGGAGCTGTTCGGGATCGGGCTGGACGAAATGATCTATAAAAAGGATGTCCGTCATTTTCTTTTGGGGATCGACGGCGGCGGCACCAAGACCGTTCTGAAGCTCATTGACGAACAGGGGGAGGTCAAAGCAGAGATCTGCAAGGGCTCCTGCAACCCCAACGACATCGGAATGGAGCGGGCGATGGCCGTTTTGAAGGAAGGGATCCGCGAAGTATGCCACGGGGTTCCTCTTTCTCAGGTGACCCTGTTTGCCGGTCTCTCGGGAGGGGGACTGACGGGAAACAACGCCAAAATTTTTCAGGACTTTTTTGAAGGCTTCGGCTTTTTCGCCTTTGGAAACGGCAGCGACGTGGAAAACATCGTCGGGCTCTCGGACTATGACCCCTGCGTTCTCGTGATCATGGGAACGGGCTTTGTGGTGTTCACGGTAAAGGGAGACGAGCGGAGCCGCGTGGCGGGCTGGGGACAGTTCTTCGACGAGGGCGGCAGTGGCTATACCCTCGGGCGAGACGCCATCACCGCGGCGCTGGAGGATGAGGACGGGAGCGGCGACAGGACCGTTCTCACCGCCCTCTTTCGGGAAAGGCTCGGAGAGAGTGCCTCCGCGCATCTTGCCAAATTCTACCAAGGGGGCAAGCGCTACATCGCACAGTTTTCCGATATGGCTCTCAAGGGTGCAGAACAGAAAGATGCGGTTTGCCTCGGGATTCTGGAGAAGAACGCTGCCTTCATCGCAAACAAGATCGATACGGCGATTCGCGGGATCTCCTCCGACGGGCAGGAGGGGAAAGTCCCCGTATTGTTCTCGGGCGGCCTCTGTCGGGAGCACGAGATCCTCTTCCCTCTGATCGAGAAGCATATGAACGAAGAAAAGCACCGCCTGATCCTGCAGGAGGCCGAGCCCATTGAGGGAGCCCTTCGACGGGCAAGGATGATCCTTCAAAATAAGCGACAAGGAGAGGCAAAATGAAACGAATCATTGCAGACAAGGGTAAAAGCCGATACCACATCGTCACAAGCGGGATGCCCCACGAGGCGGAGCTGTATGCAGCCTCGACCCTGTTTGAGTATCTCTACAAGGCAACCGGTGCCATCGTGGGCTATTATGCGGACGTGGAGATCTGTCCCCGCCGCAGTCCCGAGATCCACATCGGCCCGAACGTGCGCGGGATCAAAACCGAGGTGGAGCACCTGTCGGACGAGGGCTTTGTGATCCAAACCCGAGGAGAGGACATCGTCATCGCGGGAAAGACCCCGAGGGGCACCGTCTACGGTGTATATTACTTTTTGGAGAAGTACATCGGATTCCGCTGCTTTACCAAGGACGTCGAGTGCTTCGATCGTGTGGAGACCCTTGTGGTGGAGGATCTGGCCCTTTCGGAGAACCCTGCCTTCGAGTACCGCGAGGTCTACTTCCGCTGTGCCTTTGATGCGGATTTCTGTGTCAAGAACCGCTTGAATTCCAATATGGCCGCCATCCCGAAGGAAAAGGGCGGCAAGATGAAATTTTTCAATTTCCACCACTCCTTCAACGAATTGGTCCCGCCCGAGGAGTATTTTGACGAGCACCCCGAGTATTTTTCCATGGTGGAGGGCGAGCGTCTGGGAAAGAAGACTCAGCTTTGTATGACCTGCGAAGGGACGTTTCAGGCCGCTCGGAAAACCCTGAGAAAATGGATTCGGGAGAACCCCGATTGCAAGGTCTTTTCCGTGGCGCAGAACGATTGGCCCAATTACTGCACCTGCCCGGAGTGCCAAAGACTCAACGATCGGTACGGCACTCCCGCCGCAAGCCTGATCACCTTCGTCAACCGTCTGGCAGAGGACATCCGTGAGGATTACCCCGACGTTCTGATCCACACCTTTGCCTATAAATACACCAAAAAGGCCCCCGTGGGGCTGAAGGTAGCAGACAACGTCATCGTCAGGCTTTGCAACATCGAGTGTAGCTGGGACACCCCGATGGAGGAGCAGGCAAAGGCAAGACCCGATTCTCAGGCGGCGGGCTTTATGGACAACATTCGGGAGTGGAGCCGTCTGTGCCGACATCTGTACATCTGGGATTACGCTTGCAATTTCCGCAATTATCTGATCCCCTTCCCCAACTACCGTACCATGCCCGTGAATATGCGCACCTACCGCAAAAACCGAATCGTGGGAGTGATGCAGCAGGGGAACTTTGCCTACGGAGAGACCCCCGGAATGGCAGATCTGGAGTGTTACCTTGCCGCAAGGCTGATGTGGGATCCCGATCAGGACGAGGAGCGCATCGTCGACGAGTTCCTTCGGGGTGTTTACTCCGAGGAATGCTACCCCTATATGCGGGAATACATGGATCTGTTCTGTGACGCCCTGCAGGGAAAGGAATTGACCATTTACCAGTTTGCCGATGCGGAATACATCACCGATTCTCTGGTGGAAAGAGCCGACGCACTGTTTGCCAAGGCCTTTGAGGCTGTCAAGGACGAAAGGAGCCGCAGGTATCTGGAAAAGGAGTATCTCTCGGTGCTTTTCCTGAAGGCCGCCCGTATGCCCCTCGAGAATCCGGAAAGAAGCGGGCTGATCGACACCCTTTACGAAAGGGTCAAGGCCTTCGGCATTACGGAGATCCGCGAGCGCAGACCCTTGGAAACGGTCTTTGAGAATCTGAGAAGCTCCCGCTACGCCACGAGCCGGGAAAACGAATACAAGCTGTACTACATTATGAAATAAAAAGGAGTAGACCTATGCTGAAAACCGAAATGCGCAACGAGGCCTCCATGCACATCGACCAAATGGATACCCTCTCCATCATCCGTCTGATCAATCAGGAAAACCGCAACGCCGTAGAGGCAGTAGAGGCGGCGTTGGAAGGTGTTGCCCTCGCCTGCGACGCCATCGCCGCCGCCTTTGACCGAGGGGGACGGCTCTTTTACATCGGTGCGGGAACCTCGGGACGGCTCGGGGTCATCGACGCGGCGGAATGCCCGCCCACCTTCGGCGTCCCCTCGGAGCAGGTCGTGGGGATCATCGCGGGAGGCGAGCGCTGTCTGGCCCACGCCGCAGAGGCCCAGGAGGATGACGGCGAGGCGGGCATCAAGGCGCTTCAAGACGAGGGCCTGACGGAAAAGGACGTGGTGGTCGGCATCTCTTCCTCCGGCGGGGCAGCCTTCGTGGTAGGTGCGCTGGAATACGCCAACAAAATCGGTGCGGTGAGCGTAAGCCTCTCCAGCAACGCAGACACCCCAATGGAGCGTGTGGCCAAAATCGCCATCGTGACGGACACGGGCCCGGAGGTCATCACGGGCTCTACCCGTATGAAGAGCGGCACGGCGCAGAAGCTCGTCTTGAATATGCTCTCCACCTGTGCAATGATCAAAACGGGCAAGGTTTACGAGAATATGATGATCAACCTCAAGCCCACCAACCGCAAGCTCAAGGCAAGAGTCATCCGCATCGTGCGGGAGATCCTCGGCTGCGATGAAAATGAGGCCGTAAGGGTCTTGGATGCCAACGGCTGGGTCATTCGGGATGCGGTGCAAAGCGCAAAAAAGGAAGAACAAGCTTAACCCCGCACGCCCCCTCGGGATCCATGATTCCGAGGGGCGTTTTTTCCTTGAAAAGAAATTGCATCGGAAAAAGCACCGCGGGATCAAAGCGCGGCATCCTTCAAAAAAGGTCTTCTTGACTTGAAAAAGCAAAAATGATATAATCGGGATCGTAGATTAAACGGTACCCGACGTCCGAAGGATATCCCCTTCGTTTGATCGGATCCCAAAGCACAGGACGATTTAGGTATGAAAAAGAAATCCTTTTTTCTCTCCACCACGCATTTAATCCTATTGAGCTTTCTCGTGGCGATTCTTGTGGGAGCGGCGGTGCTCTCCCTGCCCGTTTGCTCGGCCAAGGGCACGGCAACACCGTTTCTTGACGCACTGTTTACCGCCACCACCTCCACCTGCGTAACGGGCCTTGTGGTGGTGCCCACCTACTCTGCCTGGAGCGTGTTCGGGCAGGCGGTGATTTTGATCCTGATCCAGATCGGCGGTCTCGGTGTCATCACCATTATGTCGGCTCTTATGATTCTACTGAACAAAAAAATGGGCATCGGAGACCGATTGCTCCTGCAGGATGCCTTTAACCTGAATTCCCTTTCGGGGCTGATCCGCTTTGTCAAGCGGGTCGTGGGCGGCACCCTTTTGATCGAGGGGATCGGTGCACTTGTCTATATGACGGTGTTCATTCCCCGGTTTGGCCCAAAGGGGATCTGGATCTCGGTGTTCACCTCCGTTTCCGCCTTTTGCAATGCGGGCATCGACATCATCGGAGAAAACAGCCTTTGCGATTACGCCTTGAACCCCGTGATCAACCTGGTGACGGGAACTCTGATCGTTCTGGGCGGCATCGGATACGTGGTGTGGTGGGATGTGGTTCGACTTTGGAGAAAAGCGCGGAGCAAAAAGGTGCGCTTTTTCCGCGACCTGACCCTTCAGAGCAAGATCGCCATCGTGGTCAGCCTTACCCTGATCCTGATGGGAGCGATGCTTATTTTCATCTTTGAGTACAACAACCCCGAAACCCTCCGTGATCTGACCCTTTGGGAAAAGATCGAGGTGTCTCTGTTTCAATCGATCACCACGAGAACCGCAGGCTTTGCCACGGTGCCGCAAGAAAACCTCACCGACGCCTCTGCGTTGGTTTGCGTGATGCTGATGTTCGTCGGCGGCTCCCCCGTGGGAACGGCAGGCGGCATCAAGACCGTGACCCTTGCGGTGCTGTTCGCCACCGCGCTGGCCTCCATTCAAAACAAGGAGGATACGGAGCTCTTCGGCAGAAGACTCTCCCTTCAGACCATAAGAAAAGCCGTAGCGGTTTGCTGCACCTCCTTTTCGATCCTTTTGGTGGGGACGGTCCTGCTCGCCGCGGCGAGCGATGCCTCGTTCCTTGACGTTTTATACGAAGCAACCAGCGCCGTGGCAACCGTGGGTCTGACCCGAAACCTGACCCCGTCCCTCGGGGAAATCGGACGGCTCATCCTCATCGTCATAATGTATCTGGGACGAGTGGGCCCCATCTCCCTTGCGGTTGCATTTAACAAAAAAAAGGACAATCAGAATTTAATCCGAAACCCCATCGAAGAAATCAGTGTAGGATAAAAGAAGGGAAAAGAATATGAGCATTCGAAAAACATACGCCGTCTTCGGTCTCGGCCGATACGGCAAAGCCGTAGCAGAGGAATTGGTACGCAGCGGTGCCGAGGTCTTGGCGGTGGACATCGATCCCATCAACGTCAACAGCGCCATTGAAACCGTCCCTGTTTGCAAATGTGCCGACATCACCGAGCCCGAAACCATCAAGCGCCTCGGAATCAGGAACATCGACGTGGTCATCATCGCCATGGCAAGTAACCTGGAGGCCAGCGTAATGGCCACCACCCTTTGCAAGGAGGCGGGGGTACCTACGGTCATCGTAAAATGCGGGAACGAAATGCACCAAAGGATCTTCCGCCGCGTGGGGGCGGATCAGGTAATCTTCCCCGAGAAGGAATCGGGCATAAGGCTTGCCAAAAATCTCCTCACCTCCGGCTTTTCCGAGATGATTGAGCTGTCTGACGAGGTATCCATGGTGCAGATCGGCGTAAAGGACGAGTGGGTCGGCAAAACCCTGATCGATTTGAGCCTGAGAAAAAAATACTCCATCAACGTAGTCGCCATCCGAAACGGAGATCAGCTCCAAACGTCGGTGGATCCGACCCTGCCCTTGGAAAAGGGAATGGAGCTCATCGTCATTGCCAACACCGCAAAACTGCAAAAGCTGAAGGCATAACAAAGAAAAAGCGAAGTATTTCACTTCGCTTTTTCTTTTTTGTTTATACATTATACACGATCCTGATTGCACCACCAAAGGGGTAAGGGAAGCACCGCCTGCACCCAAGCGGCCGTTTTCGGATCGAGCTCTCGCGGCATCAGCCCGAGGGCTCCCACGGGAAGACTCCCGAAGAGGAAGCGGGTCGCGTCCAAGCGGTTCAGCACAAGCTGCGGTGCCTCGTCGGTCTTCTCGCACCCCTTTTCCGTGAGGGACAGGGTCCCGTAGTCCTCGATGCCGCAAAGGAACCTTCCCTCGGGAAGGTGGGTGTAGCCCGCCTTCACACGGAGCATAGCCCCCGCAAGCTTTTCCCAGGAAAAGATATGGAATTGAGAAACGTTGGTCAGGCCCCACTTTTCCGAGATGCGCCCGAGGAGGGCGTTCAGCTCTGCCTCCCAAGGTGCGGTATGGATCAAAAGTGCACTCACCCCCGACGCTAAAAGCCACTCCAAAAGCATTTGATACTCCACGGAGGGCGAGTCGGCACGGTGCTCGTAGACCGTTTCTCCCTCGGGGGTAACGCAAAGGTAGCCCACGGGGGTCTCGGTCCCGTCCAGGGCCGCTACGATCCTGCAGCGATAGGCGGAGAGGGTCTTAAAAAACTGCTTTTTCCCACCGCGCTCCGCATAGAGCGGGGCGTTTTTCTCCAGCCTCATCACGGCCTCAAGGAGAGCGTCGTCCTGCAGGGACACAGGGACGAAGTGCAATCTTCTTTCAAAAGGGGCCCCGTTGGAAAGAGGGCTTCCCTGATAGGAAAGCGCCCCGTCGGAGAAAACGGCACCGTAATAGGCGGAAAGATTCTTGGGGGTCAGGCGGAACTGATAGTCCGCCCCTGCGTGCTCAAAGCCGTAGCGATTGTAGCGCTGACGCTTTCCTCCGAGGCGGGCCACGTCCACTCCCATCCGCTCCGCCTCCGAAAGCGCCTCGGTCATCAGGGCACGCATCAGGCCGCGTCCCTCAAACTCCTTGGCGGTGGCCACGTTCCCGATGGTGGCAAACAGAACGGGCTCCCCGAGCACCTCAGCAGGAAGAGGATACACCCCCACCACCGCCGCAATCCGCCCGTTTTCACGGATGGCAAGGTGCTTTTGCATATGCTCGTCGTCCCTCTCCCACATCACGGGAAGAAACACGTCGAAGGTATCCCCCTCGGTCTTTCGGAAGGTGGTATTGAGCATGGATAAAAGCTCGTCGTAGTCCTCAGCCCCAAGGCGTTCAATTCGGTATGACATAGGCTTGATCCTTTCCCGATTCCCCATTGTCGGAATCTGTTTTTATTGTATCATCTTTTCCTCCTCCACACAAGCAAGCAGGAAAAAAAGCCCTCTGCAGGGGCTCTTTTTTTCAGAGAAAAAGGAAGGCTGAGGGAGCGCTTTTCTCCTGCTGCTTCCTTTTTGTCGGCTTTCGGGCTATCTGCGCGCTTTGGTAGCTAGACAAGGTGCTTTTTTTCGTTTTTTCAGAAAACAACTTGCCAAGGCTTCGGATTCGGGATACAATAAAGAAAAAAGGAGGTGGCGATATGATACCGAAGGATCGGATTTTGGAAAAGCTCGATTCCCTTTTCCGTACAAACGATACCTCGGGGGCAAAGCGTCTTCTGGAATATTGGCTTTCCGAGGCAGAATACACAAGAGACGGCCACGGGATCCTTTTGATGGAAAACGAATTGATGGGGCTTTATCGCAAGCTGAGAGAAGAGAATCAAGCGATGCACTACGCCCAAAGGGCACTGGAGCAGATCGAAAAAATGGGCATCGGAGACCGGGTCGGAGCCGCTACGACCTACCTCAACTGCGCTACGGTCAAAAAGGCCTTCGGCTATGCCAAGGAGGCCCTCGCACTCTACCGCAGGGCTCAGGTCATCTACGAGCGGGAGCTGGAGCCCTCGGACGATCGGTTGGCGGGGCTTTATAACAATATGGCCCTTGCGCTGGTGGATCTGGAGCGCTATCGGGAGGCGGAGGCGCTCTATCAAAGAGCGCTGGAGATCCTGGAGAGCGTTCCCGAATCCGAGCCCGAGAGAGCCATCACCTATCTGAATCTTGCCACCGCCTCCGAGACGGAGCGGGGGAAGGAGGGAGCAAAAGACGAGATCGCCGCGCTCTGTGAAAGGGCGAGACTCTGCCTGGACAAGGGAAAAGATCGGACGGACGGCGGCTACGCCTTCGTCTGCGAAAAGTGCGCCTCGGTCTTCGGCTTTTACGGCTTTGAGGACTATGCCAAGGAATTGGCGGAGCGGGCAAGGAGGATCTATGAAGGGGCTTGAATTGGCACGGGCCTATTACGAGGCCCATGGAAAGAGGATGCTGAAGGAGCAGTTCCCCGAGGTCTTCCCAAGGCTTGCCGTCGGGCTCGTGGGAAGCGGCTCGGAGTGCTACGGCTACGACGATGCTCTCTCTCAGGATCACGATTTCGAGCCCTGCTTTTGCATTTTTCTGCCGGGAGAGGACGTGGTCGACCGAAGGACCGCCTTTCTTTTGGAGCGGGCGTATGCGAAGCTCCCAAAGGAATTTATGGGCCTGAAGCGAAGCCCCGTCAGCCCCGTTGGGGGAGATCGACACGGCGTGATCCGAATGGAGGATTTCTTTTTGTCCAAAACGGGAACGCCGGACGGAGTGCTCTCCGTCGAGGGATGGTTTTCTCTTCCCGAGTACGCACTTCTGGAGGCAACGGCAGGGGAGGTATTCGAGGATCCCTACGGGCGCTTCACCCAAATCCGTGCAGGCTTGCGGTACTTCCCCGAGGACGTGCGAAGAAAGAAGCTGGCGGGTCGCCTACTTCTGATGGGACAAGCGGGACAGTACAACTTTCCCCGATGCCTCAAGCGGGGCGACACGGCAGCGGCACAGCTGGCGGTATTTGAATTTGCGAAAAGCGCGATCCACTGTGCCTATCTGCTCCGCGGCGCCTATCTTCCCTATTACAAATGGCAATTTCGCGGTCTGCGGGAGCTTTCGGGACTCGGAGGCCTCGCAGAGCCTCTGGAGACTCTGATCTCCTCCCCGAACACCCCCGACTCGGGAGAAGGAAAGCTTCGTATGATTGAGGAGATCTGCGGGACGGTCTGCGGGGAGCTGAGAGCGCAGGAGCTCCTTTCCTTTTCGGGATGCGAGATGGAGCGGTGCGCCTATGCGGTCAACGATACGGTCTCCGACCCCGCCATCCGCAACCTCCACGTCCTCTACGGAGTATAAGCAAAAGGCGTCGCAATGCGGCGCTTTTCTTTTTTTCGCGAAAAGGCTTGACATAATAGCTCTAACGTGTTAGAGTGTATAGGAACTCTAATGAATTAGAGAAAGGAGAATGACCAATGGAAACACCGAAAATCTTTGAAAGCGAATACCGCTTTTGCCTGATCCTATGGGAGAACGAGCCCGTCAAGAGCAGTCGAATCGTGGAGCTTTGCAAGGAGCAGCTCGGATGGAAGCCCACCACCACCTACACCGTGATCAAGCGTCTTTCCGAGAGGGGCGTTTTAAAGAACGAAAGGACCGTGGTGACCAGCCTCGTTTCAAAGGACGAGGTGCAGGAATTGATGCTGAACGAGATGGTGGAAAAGACCTTCGAGGGGTCTCTCCCCACCTTTCTTGCGGCATTTGCCAAGCACCAAAGAATCTCCGAGAAGGAGATCGACGTCCTGCAGGAGATGATTGACCGCTACCGTCGGGAGAACGCATGATGACGGAGTTCTTTTTACACGTGGTCAACAGAAGCATTTCCGCAAGCTACGTCGTCCTTGCGGTGCTTCTTTGCAGGCTCCTTTTGAAGAAGGCGCCGAAATGGATCCTCGTTTTCCTTTGGGGGATTGTGGCAATCCGTCTTGTCGTCCCCTTCTCCGTTGAGAGTGCATTCAGCCTGAACCCCGGCGGGCAGACCATTGATCCCGAGGTGGTGATTCAAACCCACTCTCCCGCCATCGATTCGGGCGTACCCGTGATCGACGCGGTCATCGAGCCCGTGATCGAGGAGACAAAGGTTACCGTCGCCCCCGAAAAGGAGGTCAACCTCTTTCGCACCGCCCTCCCCTACGGAGCAGGGATCTGGCTGTTGGGAATCGGGGGAATGCTTTGCTATGGGGGCATCAGCTACCAAAGGGTCAAGCGTCGGGTCGGTACCGCGGTGCAGTATTCCCCGGGGATCTATCAAAGCGAAAACGTAGTCTCCCCCTTTGTGCTGGGCTTTTTTTCCCCGAGGATCTATCTGCCCTATCGGATCGGAGAGCGGGACAGAGAGCACGTAATCGCCCACGAGCGGGCCCACATCGCTCGACGGGACCATCTGTGGAAGCCCTTGGGCTATGTGATTCTGGCTCTGCACTGGTTCAATCCTCTGCTTTGGCTCGGCTACGTCCTGCTTTGTCGCGACATTGAATTGGCCTGTGACGAAAAGGTCATAAAGCATCTTTCGGGAGAGGAAAAGGCAGACTACACTCAGGCCCTTTTGACCTGCAGTGTGAATCGGCGCGTGATCGCGGCCTGCCCCCTTGCCTTCGGAGAGGTGGGAATCAAAACGCGGATCCAATCGGTGCTCCATTACAAAAAGCCCGCCTTTTGGGTGATCGTAGCGGCGATTTTGGCGGGGATCGCGGTAGCGGTTTGCTTTTTGACCGATCCGAAAAAGGGCGAGGCCGCAGAAGACGACGGAGACGGCGGCGAAGCCGTATCGGAGGAAGGCTCGGAGCCCCAGGGCGGCGGCTTTGTGACACAGTCGGGCTCGGAGGAGCTCCTGACCGTTGAGAAGCTGAGAGAAAAGCACCCCGAGTTTTTCGGTCTTTCCACGGACGGCGGTCTGACCGTCTATATCTGGCAGTTCGGAAAAGACTCCTACCGCTGTCACCTTGCAAATACCTTATCGGAGGCGGTCTCGGACAATCGCTTTGCCTTTTCCTCAGGAGTGTCCATCACCCAGATGCGCACCATTCTCACCACCTATGAGATCGAGAAAAAGGACGTTACGGTGCAAGCGGTTCACAATCCCTTATCAAGCTACTACTACGTGATCGACGAGGCTTATCGGGAAAGGGTCGAGGAGCTGTTTTGGTCCACGCTACCCTTCTCCGGTCCTCCGCAGACCATCCCCGTCATCGACACTGCCTCCTTTGACATCGACTATGACGGCCGAATCGAGGTATGCACCCTGCGCTACGGGCCAACCTCGGGAGTGTTCACCTTTATGTTAAGCGTTACCGAAAACGGCTTGCCGGAATACTTTAATCTCTACGAGGCGCGTTGGGGAGATCTGTCCTTTGCCGAAACCGAGGACGGGGTCAAGCTTTGCCTTGCGGGGGCGACGGGAGAGGAGGATACATACTATTCCTTCGCCGTCCGAGAGGGCAACGTCGTCCTGTCCTCCCCGGAGGAAACCTTATCCTTCTGGGGCCCCCAGGGGCTTTCCTCGCCCTATGCGCCCCAATCCGGTCACGCCCTCAGCGCCACCATCGGAGACGCCATCAGGGAAGAGTTCCGCGCAAAAATGCCCGACGGCCTTTTTCACACTCAGAGCTACAAAATTCTGGGCCTGAAGGGAGCCAGCGGCACACCGCCCGTGGGAGGCACCCTGCACTCGGAGCAGCTTTTCGTGTATCTTGCGGTGTATCACGCTGAGTTTCGTATGGATGGGTCCCTGACAGAGGTCAGAGGCGGCCTTGCCCCGACCCTTGTCATCCTCCGCACCGAAGAGGACGGCGGCTACGAGCTGACGGACTGTCTCACCGAAGAGGAGCCGAATTTCAAAGCCGAAATGCAAAAGCTTTTCCCCGAGGCTTTTGGAGCAATAAAGCCCGAGGAGTACCGTGAGAGTCTGAAGGAGGAGTGCCTTCGGCAGGCAAAGGACTATGCGGCCGGGCTTTGAGCCTAAACAAGAAAAAAACGGAGTGAAATCACTCCGTTTTTTCTTTAGCCGTAATAGGCGCCGCTGTACTGCTCCACCAAGGTCTTATCCCGCTCGGTGGTAAAGGAAAGCAGCCAATCGTAATTCTTATCGTCGGAATAGGCCGCATCCCAGCAATTGTGCTTGAGGGACGGAAAGAGGATCAATTCCCCGTGACCGCCCGCCTGATTCAAGGCCTTTACCATCTCAAGGCTCTCAATGGGATCAACCGTTTTATCGCAAAGGCCGTGGAAGGCACGAACGGGGACGTCCACCATTCTTTTCGCGAAGGCGGGAATTCCGCCGCCGCAGACCGGCATCGCCGCGGCAACGTAGTCGGCGTAGAGAGAGGAAAACTCCCAGGTGCCGTAGCCGCCCATACTGTTGCCCGTCAGATAGACGCGCTTCTCGTCCACCCAGGCGTACTCCCGCACCTCTTTGATCAGGCGCACCAGAAGCGTCATCCATTCGTTCCAGGTGCCTCGCGGGCAAAGGGGTGCAAGGAAGAGATATCCCCTCTCGTCCTGACGGGAAAGGATGTGGTTCAAGCAGCTATTCGCACGGAGCTTTTCCGTGGTCTCGGAGCGGGTCCCCGCACCGTGCAAAAAGATGATCAGAGGATATTTTTTCTCCTCCCGAAAGCCCTTCGGATAAGAGAAGAGGTATTTCAAGCCGTCCAAAACTTTTTCTTCCATATTCGACTCCTTTTCTGTTTTTGAAGCTTTGAGTCTATCATAGCGCGAATTCGGATAAAAGTAAAGACCGAAAGAGAGAAAAGCGAGGCGGGATCGCCTCGCTTCGCAGTCATTTATCCCCGTCCTCCCCCTCTGCTCGGGAGGTGGGCTTCCGATATTCGTTTTCGCGGATGCCGGGGTAGTGCTTGTCCAGATACTCCTCACGGTAAGGGTTCACCCCGTCTCCCGGCACCTCGGGATGCAGCGGCAGAGACCAGCACTTCTTTTTATAATAGGGGTTTTGGAACTGCTGCTCGATGCGGCCGCTTCGCTCCAACACGTCCCCGCAGGCACGGATGCATCCTCCCGCCCCGCAGATGGCAAAGTAGCCCGTATGGTCGATGATCTGATTGTAATACTCCATCACCGCGTGACTTCCCGGCTTTCTGCCCCATTTCGCTCCTGCCAAGGAGTAGCAGAGGATATAAGCCTCCTCCTCCGTCATCTGCGAATGGCGCACGTCAAAGGCCATATTGGGGAATTCCTTCTTCAAAAAAGGAGAGCACTCGTTGTTCATTCCGTGGTGGGACAAGGTACAACGGCCCATTTGGGTATCCCCGAACCAGATCTGCTTTTCCCCGAAGTCCACGTAGATTCTCGCATTTGGATCCTTGGGATCGGGAATGGCTCCCCCGGGGCAGCGCCGTGCGCAGGCACCGCAGTGGAGACAAAGGGTGCCGGTATCCAGAATCGGATCGGGCTCAAGCCTGCAGTCGGTAAAGATCAGCCCCAGACGCACACGAGGGCCGTATTTCTTGGTCAAAAAGACCTTGGACCAGCCGATCTCCCCAAGGCCGCAGCCTGCGGCGATGACGCGGATGCTGCAAACGATATCCGGAGGAAGTTTTCCCTCTGCCACGGGCTTTTTGGTGGTTCCGTTTCCCTCAGGTACAGCAGGATAGTGGGCTACGGCCTCGTAGCCGTGGTCCTCGATGAAGCAGCTGAGCTGATAGGTCTTCAACGGGCGGAAGAAGGCGTTCAGCTTATTGTAGGTGTAAAAGGTGTAGTTGTGCCAATGGGTGCCCTCCTCAATGCCGCGATTGGCACCGCGGGGGATGGGCATAGCGATGGCAATGACCGATTTTGCCTTAGGAAAATACGAAATCGGGCTCATCAGCTTGGGTGCCTTGGAAAAGCGCTCAATGTTTCCGATGGCAATGCAATCAATGCCCAATTCCTTTGCTTTTTCCTTAATCATCTGAGAGGTCAAAGTCATAATCAGTGCCCCCTGTTTCCGCTCTTGGAGAAGACACCGCCCAGAACGTTGGCCTTTTCATCAGAACGGTCAACGGTCTGACCGTCACCGCCGATGCTCCAGACCTTGCTTGTTCTGAAGGGATTGGCAAAGCAATTGGTCAGAGCGCCACGCTCCTCGAGGGCGCACATACAGCTGCGGTTACAAAGAGCTGCAATGCGATCGGGAGCAG
Source organism: Clostridia bacterium (assembly GCA_017508505.1). Next base: position 10,400 of record JAFVYT010000125.1, on the reverse strand, counting down.
AACGGTCGGAAAAGCGATTGGCAACGGCTCCGTTTTGACAGATTCGGCACAGATCATAGTCGATTTTGCCCACGCGAAAGCTTTTGCCGCAAAGAGAAATCTCCTCCGTCTCCGTCTTGCTGATGGCCCCGAGAGGGCAGGCATCGGCACAGATGCCGCAGCCGTTGCACACGGAGTCCTCCAAAAGGGGCGTGCTCTCCAGCTCGGCATCGGTGATGATCATATGGAATCTCTGACGGGAGCCAAACTCCTTGGTAAATACAAGGCGGTTGTAGGAGATGGTGGCAAGGCCACAGGCCACCGCCGCATAATCAAAGTCAGGATACACGTTGGGAGCCGGAGCATCTGCTCTGACCGCAACACCGGACGGCTCCAGATCGCAGGGATTCGGGAAAACAGGGACGGCCTCCCAGCCGCAGCTCTCGATGAAATTGGTTACGTTGTAGGCTAAAAGGGCCAAAAATTCATCCTCCAGCCAGTTCTTTCCGAAGAGCTGGTAGTCCCCGAAATTGCTTCCCTCCTCAATGCCCCGAAGGGAGCCGCGGCAGATCCTTTTCCCCAAGAGAATCACGGTTTTCCCCTCGGGAAAAACGGAAAAGGGATTTCGACGGGGATCCAGCCCCTCAAAGCGGCCCTTCTCGGCAAAGCCGATCAGATCCGCACCCTCTTTTTTTGCAAATTCCAGAATCTTTTCCTTCAAAATCTTCATTGATCGATCCTCCTTTTTGACCATTATAGGGGCTGTCCCATAAAAAAGAAACCTACATTCCAACTCAAAAGGTGGATTATTTAACACTTGCATTCCTTCTCACAAGGAGTATAATGGAGGTAAGAATATTTTCACTATTTTCAAAATGAAAAGAGGTTTAAAAGTGCTTTGTAATGGTAACAACCCGATTATGCAGGTAATCGGTGCCGAGCGGCTGAATTGGAAAAGTGGATTTTTTGAGGTAAATGCACGAGAATACTCCGCTCTGACCTTCCGCATCCGCGGCTCAGCCGCCATCCTCGGCGGCGAAAAGGAACACAAAATCCGAGCGGGAGACGTTTTGTATCTGCCCCAAGGAATGAGCTATCGGGCAGAGTATACGGATACGGAGGTCATTGCCATCCACTTTGTCACCCAGCGGGCTGACGAGGAGATCGAGGTCTTTTCCCTGCAAAACGTCGAGCGGATCTACAAGCTCTTTATGCAGGCGGGCACCCTTTGGGAAAAGAAAAGCCCCGGCTATTCGGTGCACCTGATGGCCCGCCTCTATACGATCCTCGGAACGCTTTTGGAGGAGGGGAGCGAGGCACCGATGCCACAGCATTTTTTGGATGCGGTGGCCTTCATCAATTCCTCCTTTAAAAACAGTGCCTTAAGCATCGATCTGATCTGTTCCTCTGCGGGCATCAGCGCCACGGTGCTCCGAACACTTTTTAGAGCCTTTTATCAAAAAACACCGATGGAATACATCACCGAGCTTCGTCTGGAACACGCCCGAAGCCTGATCTCCGGCGGTGTCGGCATCGAAAGAGCGGCATTGGAAAGCGGCTTTAACGATTCCAAATACTTTGCTCGGGTGGTCAAGAAGCATTTTGACTGTACCCCGAGAAGCTTTAAGCAATACGGAAAATAAAAAAGGGAAGCGATTTGGATCGCTTCCCTTTTTACAGGGGTGCTCTCGGAGCGTTTTTTCTTATTCCTTTTCCGCAAGATAGCGCTGAGCCTGAGTGGAAAAGAGGGCATGGTACTTCCCTTCCCGTTCCATCAGTTCCCGATGGGTTCCGTTTTCCACCACCTGACCGTTTTCCAAAACAATGATCTGATCGGCCACCGTAGCGCTGGAAAGGCGGTGAGAGACGAAAATGGAGGTCTTATTCTCCCGAAGCGTGTCGAACTGACGAAAGATCTCCTGCTCTGCGAGGGGATCCAGCGAGGCGGTAGGCTCGTCCAAAATGAGCACGTCCGAGTCCGCATAGAAGGCGCGGGCAACGGCAAGCTTCTGCCACTGACCGATGGAAAGCTCGATCCCGTTTTCCTCAAAAAAGCGCATCAGGGGAGTGTCATACCCTGCGGGAAGCGCACGGATGAAATCCTCAGCGGCGCTCTGACGGGCGGCATCACGGATGGCTTCGGGGTCGGGGGCTCTGTGAATGCTGCCGTAGCGGATGTTCTCCGAAACGGAAACGGCGTATTTCCCGAAATCCTGAAAGATGATGCCAAACATCCCATAGAGGCTCTTGACGTCGTATTCCCGGATGTCGACGCCATCCAGGTAGATTACGCCCTCGGTGGGATCGTAGAGACGGGTGAGAAGCTTTAAAAGCGTCGTCTTGCCCGCTCCGTTCAGACCTACAAGCACCACCGTTTCCCCGGGAGAGATGACTAGATTGACGTTTTTCAGAACGTCCCGACGGGTGCCCGGATAACGGAAGGAAACGTTCCGAAACTCAATGGTGTGACCCACGTTCTTTTTCACGGTGCGTGGGGTGGCCGTGATGGGACGGATGGTCTGCTCCTCCTTCATAAAGGCGATGAGATTATCGATGAAGAGCGTTCCCTCGTAAATGGTGGCAGAGGTGGTGATCAGGGTATTGACACAGGTGGAAATGGAGAGCACGGCACCGGAATAAAGAGAGTAGTCACCGATCATACACTCTCCCGCAAAGACCTTTTTGGCAATGGCCACGTAGAAAAGCAGGTTCACCACACCCGATACGATGCCGATGAAAACGTGCCAGATCCGCTCGCTGACAATGAGGCTTCTCAGGCCGCGGTAATAGTTTTTGAAAACCTCTCCGAAGCGACCGATGAAGGTGTCGGCCAGATCGAACATTCGCACCTCCTTGATCATATCCTTATTGACCACAAGATCCGAATAATAATTCATCTGACGACGGTCCTTGCTGCGGTGACGCATATATTCAAAGTTCTTTTTTCGATAGATGAAATTGATCACGGCAGAAGGAATCGAAACGAAAAAGATTAAAAGCGTCATCCAGCCGAGCCCCTTGGCGGAAAGCAGAATCACAAGGTAGCTTACCAGCTCTATGACGGTGCTGAAAATGCCGAAGGTTTCCGAAAGAATGGTCATGGGGCGGTTGCCCGCTTCCCGATTGGCATTCTCCATCTTCTCGTAAAACTGCGGATCGTCGAAGGAGGCAAGGTCGATCTCCTTGGACTTTTCCATCATCTGCATCTTCACGCGGCACACGACCTTTTCCCCCGCGATTCGGTTTAAGGCCGTGCTGATCTGTGTGATGATCTTCACCAGGATCCGATAAACGAAAAGAAGCACCAAAAGCCCAAAGACGGGGGAGGCAAAAAAGCCCGATTCCTCCAAGGGGCCGTCGGCGATGACCTTCTGCAGAGCATTGAGGATTTCGCGGGAGATCAGATTTCCCAGAACGGGGGTCACACCCTTGAAGAGAGCGACGAAGGAAAGGAGGAACAGGATCCACTTTCCCGTTTGCCAGACCAATTTGACAATGTAAAAGAAGCGGCTGAAAAACCCACCCAAAAGCTCCTTTAAAAAGCGCGGAACGTCCAAAAGGCTCTTGGGCCTCGGCACCTTCCTGTGACGGTAGGGCATCCTCATAGGTGGCGGCATGCAAACTCCTCCTGTTCTCCCTCAAAGGGGGTCGAAATCTTGTTTAAAAGTCTGAAAAGCTCTGCCTTCTCTTCCTCGGTCAAAACCGAAAAGAATGCCTCGGCGTGAGCGGCGCGGCGCGCGCTTTGACGCGCTCTCTCCTCCTGCCCCTTCGGGGTGGAAAAGACCAGGGTAACGCGACGGTCGAGAGGGCTGACCTCCCGACGAATCTCGCCACGCTCCTCCAAAAGATTCAGTGCCTGAGAAAGGGACTGGGGGCGAATCCCCAATTCTCGGGAAAGGGTCTGCTGGCTCTTTCCCTCCTCAAGGCTCAAGCACTCGAGGATATGCCCCATCCCCCGAAGATGAGGGGTGTGTTCCCCTCCGTCCGCCTCACGGCGACGGTGCATCTCCCTGCGGGAAAGGGCCGAGGCGCGGCGGAAGGCCTCCAATAAACGGGTGTCCTGCTCCATTTCATCCTCCAATTAGTAAGGTACCTTAATAATTATAGCATCCCCATATCGTTTCTGTCAAGAAAAAATGCAGTCTCCGAGGAGACTGCATTTGATTTATCGGCCGCGAATGGCATCGATGGGCTTCTTGGAGGCGATGCGCTTAACCGGGAGGAAGCTGGCGACGGCGGCAGCCAAGAGGCTGACACCGAAGAGCAAAAGCACCTGACGGATGCCAAAGGAAAGAATGGTTACCAGAAGGCCCGTCTCGGAACGGATGAAGCCGTTGATGGCGAGCACCAAGACGAAGGTTCCCGTAGCCGAGAGGAGGAAATTGATCATCGCGATGCAAAAGCTCTCGGAGAAGAAGATGCGGAACACGTCCCCCGAGCGGGCACCGATGGCACGCAGAATGCCGATCTGCTGCTTTTTATAGACGATGCTGGTGCCGATGAAGTTGGCCAGCATCAACGAAGCAAACAAAGCAAAGCTGACTCCGATCCAGAAAAAGACGGTGGAGAGCACGGTCAGAATCTCGTGGATGGCGGAAAGCTCGAAGGTGACGGAATTCTGCAAGGGATAGATCACGTCGTCCTCCCGCTCGGAAAAGGCCACGAGCCGCTCCACCCCATCCCAATCCTCGGGCATAGCACCCACCACAAAGGAATAAAGTCCCTCGTGATCGGGAATCAATTCCTTCACAACGGAATCGGCAGCCACGAGAGCGTTTCCGAGAGTAGCTCCCTTTGCGGGAAGGACGATGCCTACCGCACGGGCGGGGATCCCATCCTGTCGGCCCTCGGTGTTTCTTCCCCAGGTATAGACCTCAAGCTTGAGCGGAAGCTCGTTGATCTTTTGCAGAATATCCCGAAGCTCCGTTTCCGAAAGAACGGAAAGGTCGGGGTAGCCTCCATCGTAGATCCCGTCCGGCCGCTTGATCTGCTCGGGAAAGTAATTCAGTATAAACTCCGGTGTCAGGAGCACCTCTCCCTCCGCCAAAGCGTCTCTCTCCCCGTCCAGCCACAGAATTCTCCGATCACGGACGTGGGACAGGGTTCCCAATAGCTCGACGTAGCCGGCACCCGTCTCCCAGAAAAGCGACACGTTTCCGTTTTCTGCAGGACGGAAGGGGGTATCGGCGGCAATCACACGCTCAAGCCCCCCCTCTCCCACGAGAGCGGTCATCGCAAGAGAATAAGACTGAATGGAATCCAATTCCTGTCGCATGGCGAAGGCAAGGATCATCTCCGCAGTGTCCTCCGAAGAAAGGGCCTTTGAAAGACCGCGGTAGCGCTCGTGATCAAAGCCCGAGGAGACCACACCCGTCACGGTGTACTCCACCCCGTTGACCGTCAGAGTCTTGCCCACCATATCCTCGGGGCCTCGGATCGTTTCAAACTCGTCGGAGCCCGTAGCATAGCCTCCGAAGTAATAGGTCTCACACACGTAGGAAGAAATGGCAATCTCCCGTTTGTCTCCGTCGGGGAGGCGTCCCGCCAGAAGAGACAGGCCTTGCTTCTCAAGAGAATCCTCGTCAATCTCCGCAAAGCCCGAAAGCCGGGTCGTGTAGAAGCCGAAGCCCTCCTCCTTGGAGATTTTTTCCAGATTGACCCGATCCAGCACCGCCTGATTCAGATAAGGAACGTAGACGCCTCTCAGATCGAGCTTTGTTTCCTCGGAGATTTTTTTCATTTCCTCCTCGCTGATCCTGCCGCGCATCTCAAAATAGGAATGATCATCGTCCACCTCTACCCTCTCCTCTCGGGAAAAGGAGGCGTAGCCGATCTCGGAATCCAGAATCGAGCGGGTGCAGGTGCGCAGATGGTCGTAGGAGCCGAAGGTGTCCGAAAGACCGAACAGACAAAAGGCAACGCAGGACAGAAAGATGGTATAAAAAAGTCGTAGCTTTTTATGCTTTAAGGCAGAAGCGCCGATGCGGAAGGCAGGCCCCAGCGGCAGGCGAGAACGAATGAGGCTGAGGGGCTTGAAGGTCTGAGGCGCGTCCGTGGGCTCCGTAGCACGGCTTCGACGGTCCGCACGCCGTTTTCCCTCGATCAAAAGGCTTTTTCCCTCCTCAAGGGCCGCAAGGTATTCATTGATCTGCGCCCGATCCTCCTCCGTGAGGCGATACCCCGCCGAAACGCGGATCCCCTCCTCTCCGTAGGAAAGCCCCTTTCCTTCAAAGGCCTCCCGATCGTCGAAGAACACCTCGTCGGAGATGACCTTGCCATCGGCCAGTTCGATGATGCGATCGGCATAGCAACGGGCAAAGTCCCGATCGTGAGAAACCACGATCACCAGCTTTTCCCGTGAGAGCTCCTTTAAGGTGTCCAGCACCTGACGGCCCGTAACGGAATCCAAGGCGCCCGTGGGCTCGTCTGCCATAATAATCTTCGGATTTTTTACCAAGGCACGGGCGATGGCAACCCTCTGCTTTTGTCCGCCGGAAAGCTCGTTGGGACGGCGGTTGCCGTAGCCGGAAAGCTCCACCTTTTCCAAAATGGCACCGATCTCGGCATCCGTAGCCTTTTTCCCCTGAAGCTCCAGCGCAAGGGCAACGTTTGCCCCCACGGTGAACTCCTCCAACACGTTGTACTCCTGAAAGATAAAGCCCACCAGCGTATTGCGGTAGGAGTCGAAGGAGGACCCTCGGAAGGAGCGGGACGAGGTCCCGGAAATGACGATTTCCCCGGAGCTGCAGGAATCCAGCCCCCCCAGCAGGTTCAAAAGGGTGCTTTTTCCGCTGCCGCTCTTTCCCAAAAGAAAGACCATTCCCGTTTCCGGAAACGCAAGCGAAACGTCGTCCAGCGCCTTTACGGGGACACCCCGCTTCGGCTTATAGACCTTAGACAGATGTTTGACCTCAAGCATCGAATCATCTCCTTTTCTCCCACGGATGGGTCTATCCTATTATGATGATGAAAAAGGCGCGATTATTCGCCCTTCTTTTCTTCTTTTTTTCGGGTGATGCGATCGTAGATGGCAAGCCCCGCAAGGCTGATGGCGATGCTGACGGCAAACACGATCACCGCAAAAAGGTACTGCCCCTCTCCCAAGGCGTTTCCGCCCACGGTGGAGGTGACCACGGAGGGGATGCGGGCAACGGTGGTCAAAACAACCCAGCGGGACAGCTTCATTTCCGTCAGTCCCACAAAATAGCTGATCAGATCCTTCGGAGTGCCGGGAATGAGCATAATCAGAAAAAGCAGGATCTCAACGCGACGGGAATTCTGCAGAAAGCGCAGAGAATGGATCTTTTCCACGGGGAAAAAGACCTCCACCAGCTTCACCCCGAGGCTGCGCACCAAGCAGAAGACCAAAAGGCTGCCCAGTGCAATCCCCGCCATACAAAGAAGTGTCCCCTCCAGACTGCCGAAGGCAAAGCCTGCGGCGATTTCCAGAGGCTCCCCGGGAATGAGGGCAACGATGACCTGAAACACCACCATCCCCACAAAGAGAATGCGGGCGCTCCAGCCCTTTTCCTCCACCCAAGCGCGGAACACCTCCGGCTCCTCAAACAGCTTTAATAAGGGCTTTCCCAAAAAGACGGTGATCAGCACAAAGGCGACCAGAAACAAAATCAGAAAGCCGATGCTGAGTCCCTTACGGACCCGATCCGTCAGTTTTGCCATGCCTTTTCCTCTCTTGCCCGTGCCGCGTCCTCCTTCAGAGCGATCCAGGCATCCTCATGCTCTACGTAATAGAGGGGACAGTTCTTCCCGGTCACGTCGTAGTGACGGATCAGATTATCCTGCTCCAGATCAAACTCCTCCAAAAGATATGCCAGAAGTCGCACGAGAGCGGCGCGGGTCACGTCGGAAAACCGACCCGTGGCGTCCGGATGGCATACCTCCACGGAGATGGTATCCCGATTGCGCTCGTTTGTGGCGCTGGACTTCTCATCCAAGGGGACACAGAGGATGACCTCCCCCTCGAGCCCTACGATAAAGTGGGAGCTGGTCTCGGAATCCTCGGAATCAAAATAGTTTCGGTTGGCCTTGGCGGTGGTATTGGGGTTGCCAACGTAGTGCACGGCAATGTCCCGTACCGCCTCCAGCTTCTCCCCGCGGCGGCTTTCCCCGTCCACGCGGATCAGATCCACGGTGATCCAATCCGGCAGGACCCTTTTGATTTCTTCCTCCTCTTTTTTTACGGAAGCGGGCTTATCCCCCTCCTCCCCCGACTCCGAGGGATCGGAAACCGTGAAATTCGGGGAAAGAAGAATGAGAAGTACGGAAAGAAGAACGGTAAAAAGGCCCGCACCCCAAAGGGTCAGAATCCCGCGACGGGACAGGCGGCACCTTTTGGTGCGGTGCTTTTTGGACTGTGGCTCCTGCATGGTCGTATCCTCACACAAAAAAACGTTTTTCAAAGCTGCGACGGAAGGGCGGCACGATGGCAATGACGATCAGCCCCATTCCCAAGACGGAAAAAAAGACCAAAGGCAAAATGGAATAGGTCAGAAGAATGGGGAGTGAAAAGGTCGCTCGGTACAGGATCTCCCCCACAAAGGAAAGAATTCCCAAGGCAAGAAAAAGCCCGCCGAAAATATAAAGTCTTCCCTTTTTCAAATAATACAGAAGCACCACCGCCGCCTCCAGAAAAAGAAAGAAGGCCGCGGAAAGGGGAAAAATGAAGCTCCAGAACCATCCTCCCTGCACTCTGCTCTCCAGCCAAAGGACGCTGAGCATTACGGAGAGAAAGGCAATGGGAAGGAAGATGACGGGATTCGGCCGACGCCACCAGCGTGGCAAAAGGAAGGCTGCGTACAAAACGAAAAGCGGAGCGATGACGTAAAAGGAATAGCCGATGCCATCCCCGTCCAGAAGATCCAAAATCAAGGGGAGCACCCCACCCAATACGAAAAACAGCGTCAGCAAAAACAGAATCCCGCCCCGATGAGCTTCGCCCTTGGGAAGGGGCTCGGCGGGGAAAAAGCGCGGCGGCCTCTCCTCCTCAAGCCTGGGCAGAGCCGTCAGACATAGGGGGCACTTGTCGCTTGTTTCGGAAATGCGAACACCGCACTTGGGACAAAACATACTCGTTACCTCTCGTTGGTTTCCAAGGTGAAATCGATGCCGAGGGAGGAAAGAAAGGCAAAGAACCTCTGTTCCAGAATCGGCTCCTTGGTATTTCGAACCAAATTGATATAAAGTTTGTCCTTGTAGGACACCACGCCGCAGTTATAGGGAGCCTTGGCCTGAGGACCGATGATAAAGTCCATACGGCTCACCTCCGAGGCGACGGTCTCGGGAAGGGACATGGGGCCGAGATTGGAAAGGCAAAGGCAGGCACGGCTCTCCCCCACCCGATCAAAAACCGCACGCATCACCACGTTCTTCAAAAAGCGGGGTACCAGGCGAATGGTCATCCCCTTTTCGCTGTTGACGTTGGCGGTGAACACGGCACGCAAATTCCGCGGGGTCAAAAAAAGCCCCATCTGATGGTGGATGCGGTTGAGGATCTCCTCAAAGCTCGCGTCACCGTCTCCCTTTTCCACGCCTACGTTCACTACGGCCACGAAGTTCCGCAGGGTCCCCGAGGGAAAGTGTCGGCGCAGATCCACGGGGATCTGCACCCGAACCGCCCTTTGCTTCCTTTTCGGGACACGCTCGTTCTGAATCGCAGCAATGGAATGAACCAATGACGCCGCAACATAGGCGGTCAGGCTCACCCCCGCGGCACGGGCACGCTCCAAAACGTCCTTGACCTCCAGAGTGGCACAGGTCACGTGGAGAAAGCCGTCCTCCTCCTTTTGCCCCGTCAGGGCATAGGCGGGCAGGCTCTCTCGGGTCTCTCCCACGGTGCCAGCGTGAGTCAGGAAGGAGTCCTCCCACTCCGCCGGATCCGGCTCCGCATCCGGATCCAGAACCCCCGAGGCGGCGTGGATCGGGATCCCCTTTGCCTCCTCAAGATAGGTGGCAACGAGGGTGCGAAGAAAGATGCTCCCTCCGCCGCCGTCGGTCAGAGCGTGAAAAAACTCCACCGCAATACGGTTTTCATAATACAAAATGCGCAAGGCACAACGACGCATCTCGCGGATCGCCATAGGCAAAAGGGGTTGGCACCCCTCCCTGACAACCTGCGGAGCCTCGCTCGTTTCCTCCAAAAAATACCAAAAAAATCCCCGTCCCAAGCGGACGCAAACCGAAGGAAAGCGCTTGGAAAGGCGTCGGACGGCGCGCCGCAGCGCGTCGGGCTCCACGGGAGAGGTCAGGGTAGCGGAAAGGCGAAACACGTTGCTCCAGCCGCGACGCATGGACGCGGGAAAGATCTTCGCAGCGTTATCCAAAGGAAACCAACGCTTGAGCTTCTTTTTCTCCTCCACAAAATCGCCTCCCTTCCGCTTTTCTTCGTTCCAAATGACGTATAT
>JAFVYT010000124.1 GCA_017508505.1 Clostridia bacterium | reverse complement strand
CTTATAAAACAATGTCTTGCGGACGACGGCGCGTGGAAGCGCATTTTGCGAGAAGACGGAACAACCACCTTTGAGGGGTGGGGAAAAGATACAAAATGGAATACCTCGCTTTTCCACTTGACAATGTCTTACGCCGCAACCTTTATGGCGGATATTGATCTAAACAAGTTGTTTGGCGATCTCTGAATCGGTGCGACGTGCCAAAAAAATTCCTCGGAGTATTCCGAGGATATTTTTTTACCTTCTCACTCTTCACGAATCTCTGCAGGGGGATTTTTTGGAAGGAATAAGAGAAAGCGAACCGTGAAAAAGCTGCAAGGCACAGCCTTGCTCTTTTCACCTTTGGGTGATATAATGGATTTCGAAGTGAGAAGCATGAACGAAAGTGCTTTGATCCATCAATTTCTGCATTCGGAAACGAGCATGGGTGCAAGCTTAGAGAGGCTTTTTACACTCACGGAAAAGCCCCCCTTTCGGACATCAGCTTCGGTAGCAGAAAAACCAAGGAGAATATAAATGCTAAAAAGATACGTAGGTGACCGCGCCTTTTATCAGAAGGTGTTTGCCGTTGCCTTGCCGATTATCATACAAAACGCCATCACAAACTTTGTGGCAATGGTGGACAACATCATGGTGGGGCAGTTAGAAACCTCCAAAATCAGCGGTGTTACCATTGTCAACAATAATCTAATGTTCATTTTCCAACTTTGCATGCTTGCTGCCGCCGCCGGCGCAGGTATTTTTACCACGCAATTTCGAGGAAGCGGTGACAATCAAGGAATTCGATACACGCTACGCTTCAAAGTAATCCTCTGCGGAATTCTGACTCTCCTTGCCGGATTTGCCTTTTACGTTTGGTCTTCCCCTTTGATCGGGCTGTATCTGACGGGCGAAGGCGATCCTCGTTTGGCGGCAGATACGCTGGCAGCAGGACGAGAATATATGAACATCATGCTTTGGGGTATGCTTCCCTTTGCCATTACCACGGCATATGCCGGTACGCTGCGTGAATGCGGAACCCCCACCCCCTCCATGGTGGCAAGTATCATTGCCACTTTTTCGAATATAACGCTTAACTATATTTTGATTTTCGGTCACCTTGGAGCCCCTGCTTTGGGGGTGCAAGGCGCCGCTCTGGCAACGGTGATCTCCCGCTATATTGAAATGGCGGTGGTCATGATCTGGACTCACATTCACCCCAAGGAATATCCTTACGCAAAAAAACTTTATCATTCGGTACACATTCCCGCAAAGCTTCTTGTATCCATTGCAAGAAAAGGCGTTCCGCTTTTGATCAACGAATTGCTTTGGACCGTTGGTTTGGCTTTGGTCAATCAATTTTATTCCACCTGCGCTCTGGACGTGGTACCTGCCATGAGCATTTCCTCCACTTTATACAATCTGGCTTCGGTTGTATTCCGCTCTTTGGGAATTACCGTCGGCATCTTTATGGGGCAAATGCTGGGTGCGCGGCGCCCTGCCGAAGAATTGATGGACACCAACCGAAAGCTGACCGCTTTGGCAACCGCCTCCGGCGCTTTCTTCGGCTTTATGATCCTTTGTGTTTCCGGCGTTTTTCCCATGATTTATAACACCACCGAGGCCGTGCGGCACCTTGCCACTCAAACCATTGCGGTTTCGGCTTTGCTGATGCCCATACAAGCATATGGTTTTCCCGTTTATTTTACCCTGCGCGCCGGTGGAAAAATGGCTTTGACCACGTTGTTTGACTGCGGCTCCATCTGGTTTTTTCACATCCCCATTTCCTTTTTATTAAGCCGCTTCACCTCCTTGCCCTTTTTGGTAATTTACGCCCTTTGCAACGGCACCGATCTGATCAAGGGCATCGTAGGAACCAAATTCATTCGAGGCGGATCATGGATTCAAACCCTCGTGGAATCGGAATAAGAGTAGATCCTGCGGCGGTCCTTTTTCGGCAGAATAATTTCGTAACGCGAAGCGAAGATGATCGGATGCAAGCGCTGACGCGGGCACAGCAGGAGACTTTTGAGAAGTTCAAGGACTAAAAAGACGGGGGACGGTTCTGTGTCTTGACTTTTGTCCCTTGACTTTTGCATAAAAAAAGCAGTTTTTTGCCGTCTTTCACCCAAAAGGTGGGGGACAAATCCACGCAGAGGTTGTAAAATAAAGAAAACCGACCACAAAAGGAGGCCCTATGAAAAAGAGAATTTTTGTTGCTCTGCTTTGCTTTGTGTTGCTTACCGGTCTAATGCCCATCACGGCGCTGGCCGTCAATCACATTTCGCTGGTTGATTTAAGTGTTGCCACACCTGTGGATGGCCAGACACCGGGAAAGCCGTCGCTGAACACCAATGGGGTTACCCTATATGCCTACGAGTGGTATGACGGGGACAACATGCTTCCCTACGGAGCCACCTTTCAGGGTGGAAAGACCTATACTCTGAAAGTGCGCCTTAACACCTTGGATGAATTTATGCAAAGTGTTTCCGTCAAGGTCAACAGCAGAGCGGCCTCCGTTTTAAGTGTGGATAACAATAGCAAAAGCCTTTTGTTTAAGATCGATTTCTACGTGACCCCGTTGGGCTACACTCTGTCCTTCGACCCGGGCTACGGCAGCGGCACGATGTCACCCATGACCGGCCAGTTCTCCTACATCCTGCCGCCTTGCACCTTTACCCCTCCCTCCGAAAAGGAATTCGGCTATTGGCTCAATGAGGAAACAGGGGAGGAGTATCAGCCCGGTGAGAATATCTTTCTTGCGAAAAACACCACCATTCGTGCGGTGTGGAAGAACGGGTCCGGAAAAACAAAGATCTACAACGTGACGGCGACCTCCAATTGCGCAAGCACCGCCGTTTTGCACGGCCCCCTGAAAACACCCACGATCACCGTTACGTCAGGCGCACCCGCCCGCATTTTGTCCGATTCCTCCAACCTGAGATGGCAGAAAAAGGTGAACGGAAGCTGGGAAACGCAATACAGCGGTCGATTTACCGCCGGTGAGTGGCGCGTTGCCACGCAGATCCGCATCGACAATTTTGATGCAAAGCAATACGAGCTGGGCACTCCCACCACCTTGAAGGTGGACGGCGTTCCGTGGACGATGGAAAACAGCGGTGTTCCCAATGTTCATTACGATTTTTCCATGATTGCCGTTTATTCCCCTGCCATTGTCATTCGGGACGATCCGAACATCAAGCCGCCGGAGGAGGTCACAAAGGTAAATCTCTCAATCTCCGGCTATCAGATCGGCAAGCTTGCGGACGATATCACCGTAACAAGCGACCACAAGGGCGTTATGATCGGTTCCCTGCAGTTCTTCGAGGCGGAAGATACCGACAACGACGGCATTCCCGACAACACCATCCCCGCCTACCTCTTCAAGGGCGGCGTGCCGTATATGATCAGCTTTTCTCTCAAAGCAAAGGACGGCTACAGCATCAGCACCTTAGGGATGTCCGACGTTACCTGCAACGGTGTTGCGGCAATCGGCTCCTATAATGCCCAAGAGGATTTTTATTACGGTATTTGTGAGGCGGCACCTCTTGAAGGCTGTCAGGTAAGCTTCAACGCAGGCGGTGGCAAGGGCACCATGGCGGCGGTAACCGTGGAAAAGGGCTCGTACACCCTTCCGCAAAACGGCTTTACGGCTCCGGATGGCAAGAAATTCAAGGCCTGGAGCGTGGACGGCAAGGAGCAGGCCCCCGGCAGTAAGATCACCCTTACTGCCAATATCACCGTTACGGCTCTGTGGACAGACCTTCCCAAGGACCATATCTGCAAGCCTGAGTCGGTGGCAAAGGTAGAGCCCACCTGCACCCAAGACGGAAAAGAGGCATACTATATCTGCAAGGATTGCGGCAAGTTCTACGAGGATAAGGACGGAAAGAAAGCCATTGCAGACCTATCTGCCTGGGGCAATCTGGAAAAGTCGGGCCATCAGGATGCCGATCAGGACAAAAAGTGCGACGTCTGTGGGCAGGATCTGACGCAAATCGTAAATCCGGGTGATATCAATCCGTCCACACCGGGCAATCCCGCAAATCCCGATGATCCCGCAAACCCCGCAAACCCCTCAGATCCCTCAGAGCCTGCCGACCCCTCCGACACGGAGGAAGCAGAGAAAACAGATGCTCCCGCGGATACCGAGTCCGATCCCACCACGGAAAAGAACAATCTGTTGTGGCTTTGGATCGTGCTGCCCGTGGTTCTTCTGACAGGCGCAGGCGCAGCGGCGCTTGTCATCATCAAGAAAAAATCCACCAAAAAGTAAGATAAAAAAAGACAGTCAGGAGTCCTGACTGTCTTTTTTTGCGGCTTTATTTGGCAAAAAGCTCACGAAACAGAATCATGGCCGCGCGGCCGAGGGTAAGTCTTTACTTTTTCATTTTACTTTGCTATAATGGGAAAAAGGCGGTGATACGATGCGTTTTTGCGACCAAGAAAAGAAAAAAGCGGTCACGTTCAGCTATGATGACGGAATCACGCAGGATATCCGACTCATCGAATTGTTGAACAAGTACGATCTGAAATGCACCTTCAACCTAAACTCCGGGCGCTTAGGGGAACGGGGGATGCTGATCCGAAACGGCCTGCGGATTTCCCATTACAAAGTGCACGCGGAGGACGTAAGGGCCATTTATGACGGCCACGAGGTGGCAGCTCATACCCTGACCCACAAATGGCTTCCCGACTGTGACGATGCAGAGGTGATTCGGCAGGTCGAGGTAGACCGACAGAATCTGTCCGAAATCGTGGGGTATGAGGTGGTCGGTATGGCCTATGCCCTCCGCAGACTCCCGAAAGAGGATACCCGCGTTGCAGACCTGATCCGAAACAATACGGGGATCCAATATTGCCGTAACATTCCCGCTACGGGCAATTTTGACCTGCAGGAGGATCTATACCGCTATCTTCCCACTGCGTATCACTTGGATTTCGATCAAATGATGGAGCTGGGCAGAGAGTTTGTCGAGCTTTCCCCCGAGGAGCCCAAGATCTTTTCTGTTTGGGGTCACTCCTACGAAATGGATTACGGTGCGGATTACTGGGTGAAATTAGAGGAGTTTTTCAAGCTGATCAGCCATCGGGACGATATTTTCTACGGAACGAATCGGGACGTCCTCCTCTCCCGATGAAAAGAAAAAGAACGGCAAGGTGACCTGCCCCGCTTGTGCGGACAGCAAAAAGCCTCGCTGTTCTTTTTTTATCTTTTCTTCTTCGGTCAGGCAGCGGACGGTTCAAGACACAGAACCGTCCCCTGTCCCCCTTTATTTTCTCCCCCCGTCTTCTTCCGAGCCGTCCATTTATTCAAAATTCCTTGTGCGGAGCGATTTTGTGTGGTACAATGGTGAAAAATCACCAAAGGAGTATGCAAAATGAAACGAATTTTAGCTCTTCTGTTGATCGTGGCGACCCTGCTCCCCTTGGCCTGCGCCTGCACACCGGTCAAGCTTGAGGAAAAATTTGACGAGACGGTCACAACTGCCGAAACGGAGACAAAAAACAAAATCACGGAGAAGCCCGCCCCTGCCGAAACGGAGACGAAGGGGGAAAATGCGGCGGAGACCGAGCCTGACGAAACGGAAGGGACGGGAATGAAGCCCCAAAGCCCCTACGAGCAGTCCGTTACCAAGATCCTCATCATTGGCAACAGCGCCTCCAACGACGTCTTCACACTGTTGGACCGAGTGTTTAAGGCGCAGGGCTTCGGCGGAAAGAAATACACCCTCGGCTATTTGTATTACAGCGGATGCACCTTTACCCAGCACGTGGATTTTATGAATAACAACTCTGCAGTCTACGATTATTATAAGGTCAGCAGCACCACCGCCAAGACCAAGGAGCCTAAATCCACGATGAAAAAGGCCCTGAAGGACGAGCAGTGGGACGTGATCTTTCTTCATCCGCGGGGAGAGGAGGACGTTCTCCACTCCGATCTGCAGTTAAAGCTCCGCAGACAGATCGAGGCCTACGTAAACAAGTGCGTACCTACGGAGCACGTGTTCGGCTTCCACCTGCGCGCCGTTTGCCCCAATGACCCCGAGATCTACGGCCCCGATTGGCCCGTGCAGGCTCCTGCGGGATACCGAGAGCGCATGGAGCAGTATTACGGCTTTGACCCCGCCGTGCAATATGCCAAAAGCACCGAGGCGGTCAAGACCCACATCCTCCCCGATTCCACCTACGCATACAAGATCTGCACGGCCTCCTGTCTGTACTACGCCCAGGAGATCTTAGGCGTTCCTCAGACCGAGCTTTACCGTGACTATACCCACCTTTCGGACTTCGGCCGCGTTCTTGCCGCGTACTCCTTCTACGCTCAGTTCACGGGAGAACCCATCGACGAGGTGAAGCTGGATCGCATCCCCGCAAAGGCCCGTCAGAAGCGCTATCAGGCTCTGGGGGACCTTGTCCTCACCGAGGAAATGAAGCAGATCATCAAGGAAAGTGCCAACCACGCTCTGGAGCACCCTTGGGATCCCATTGCAAAATAAGAGAATACAAAAGAAGGCCCCTTCGCAGAAGCGAGGGGCCTTCTTTTGTAAGAGATATTTTGTCAGGGGGTGTGCTTTGCCTTATACTCCGAGGGGGTACAGCCGTAAAACTTTCGAAAATGCTTGACAAAGCCGGAAAGGCTTCCAAAGCCCGAGGCGTGTGCGGCAGCCTCCACGGCAGAGCCCTCGTGGAGCAGAAGGGTGCTGTATTGCATTTTTCTTCCTAAGATATATTCGTAGATCGGCGTGTTGTAATACCGTCGGAAGGCACGGGATATATATTCGCGACTGTAAAAAAATTTCCTTGCCAAGGCCTCCACCGATGGAATGGAAAGAAAATTCTCATCGACGTATTCCTTGATCTCGTGGATAAAATGCGGAGGCAAGGCCGACAGGCTCCCCTCAAGGGCCTTTTCCTGATCCGAAAGCAGCATAAAGACCTGAAGCAGATGCAGGCAGGCCTTGGCATTGGCATAAGGGGAGGCGGGATCCGAAAGCGCCTCCCCGGCGGATTTCAGGCACGAAAGAAGCCGCTCCTCCGACAATTGGAAGATGGCGCAGGAGAGGCCCCCTCTTTTGGTAAAATCCATCAGAGCGGGATCGGGAAGGAGCGCCTCGATTTCCTTAAAATAAAGCACGTAGCGCTCATAATGCATCGCCTCTGTCAAGCGGAACATATGAAACTGCATGGGCTTTGTCAGGATCGCCATCCCCGGGCGGAGAGAGATGCTCTGCCCGTCGGCAATGTACTCCACCCCACCCTCCGCCAAAACCACGGTTAATTCATAGTAATCGTGGGAATGAAGCTTTTCGGGAAGATCGCTCATATCATAGTCGTTGGCGCGGTGAGAAAAAAGGATCCTTTGGGAAATCAGGTAGTCTGTCCAGCCGCCGTTTTTGCTCACGTAAGCCTCGAAGGATGCGGCGGGAACGCTTTGGGAATATCGGTTTTTGCTTTTGTTCTCATCGATTTTCTGTCGCATCGGCCCCTCCTGGTCACAAAAGCATCGATTTGAATCACAATTTGATGTTGAAATATCAAATTGTGAATCCTAGAATAAGGATAGTACAAGATCAGCCCTTTGTCAAGAAGCCAAAAAGCACGAAGGGAGGAAAGAGAAATGAAGGAGGAAAAAGAAACAAAGTGGGTCGAAAACGGAGAGTCCACGGTCAGATTTTGCTGCAGCGATGAAAAAAAGAACGTTTTTCTGATCGGTGATTCCATCTGACTCCCGAGAGCTTTGCTCTTTTGGGAAAAGAGGTGGCAAGATTCCTGAGAACAGTACTTTGATCGGTGAGGTTTTATGATGTTTGATTATTCGAAAAGAATCCCGTCCGAGGCCGCGGACGTATTGGTCATCGGCGGAGGCCCCGCAGGGCTTTGTGCCGCCATCGCATCGGCCCGTCAGGGAGCCAAGACCCTCCTTGTGGAAAAGGCCTCCTTCTGCGGAGGAATGGCAACGGCAGGGCTTGTAGCCCCCTTTATGACCTGCTACGACAGCGGCGGGAGCACCCTTTTGATCCGCGGTCTCTTTGAGGAGATCGTAAATCGCCTTGTGGAGATGGGTGGGGCGATCCATCCCTCCGAAATCCCCACGGCCTCCGCCTTTACCTCTTACATCACCGCAGGCCACATTCACGTTACCCCCTTTCGGGCGGAGTCGCTAAAGCTCCTTGCGGACCGAATGCTCGCAGAGGCGGGGGTTCGGGTGCTTTATCACACCTCCCTTGTGGATGCCATCACCGAGGGAGAGCGGGTCACACGGGTGATCGTTGCCAAAAAAGAGGGTCTTTTTGCCATTGACGCCAAGGTGATCGTGGACTGCACGGGTGACGGCGACTGTGCCGTGGCGGCAGGCGCTCCCTACACGGTCGGAAACGAAAAGGGCAAAATGCAGCCCGCTACCATGTTTTTCCGCATCGGAAACGTAGACAGCAAAAAAATCGATGCGGACATTGAGGCAAATCTTGACAACTTTTATCGCAAGGACGGGGTCAACTACCGCTCCCTTCATTGGCACGTCTCCAGAGCAAGAGAGGCGGGGGACTGGACGCTGAACCGCGTATCCATCGGTCTGTTCCGCGGGGTGGAGGAGGATGAATGGAGCATCAACACCTCCCGTATTATGGACATCGACGGAACCCGCTCCGAAAGCCTGACGCTGGGCGAGCAAAAGGGTCGGGAGCAGGTAGACGAAATCTTTGCTTTTCTGAAAAAATACGTTCCCGGATGTGAAAATGCAAAACTGCTTCAAACCGGCAGCACCTTGGGAATTCGGGAAACGCGCCACATCGAAGGAATGAAGACCCTGACCACGGACGACGTTCTGAATTGCCGCGTGCCCGAGGATTCCGTCCTCATCGCGGCAAACTCCGTGGACGTGCACGGAAAATTCGGTCCCACAAGCAACGAATACATCACCCTGCCCGAGGGGAAATACTACGGCATTCCCTACGGCTGCCTTGTGCCGAAGGGCTTTTCCAACCTTTTGGTGGCGGGACGTTGCCTTTCGGCAGACAGCACGGCGGCAGGTGCCGTCCGCGTGATGCCCCCTTGTATGGCAATGGGTCAGGCGGCGGGATGCGCCGCGGCCATATCTCAGCTCGAAGGCACCGACGTGCGCAAGCTCGACGTTTCGAAATTAAGAAAAACGCTGGAACAGAACGGAGTCCTGCTTTATGTATGAGCTTTTTATGGAGTTTGAAAATCCGACGGAGGCCTTTCTCGGCAAAAGAACGAGCGTTCAGGGCTTCGCCGTCCACGGCGACAACGGCTTTCTTCTGTTTCACTCAGGCGTCGCCGCCGTGTACGACCTGATTTCCAAGAAAAAAGAGCCCATCAGCGTATTCAAGCTGGGCTCCTTCCACGACGGTGTGCCCGACAAGCGCTATGCCAATCACGCCAACGACGCTATGTTCGGTGCGCACCTTGTGGGGGAGGAATTCCCCTTGCTTTACGTGACGGCGGGAAACAGCGGCGAATCGGACGAAAGGGGCTTCATCGGATATTGCGCCGTGGAGCAGCTCCGACGGGAAGAGGACGGCTTTACGTCCGAGACCGTACAAAGGATCTATTACAAAAACGAAGGAATCGAAAACACCCCCTACGAGGCCCCCGGCTGGGGATGGCCGGCTTGGCTTGTAGACGTAGAGGGCGGATGGTGCTATACCTTCTCCGCGCGCTATCGCACGAGAAAGGAATTCTCCAAGCCCGACAACGTGTACATCGTGACGAAGTTCCCCCTGCCCGACCCGACGTCGGGAGACGTGACCCTGACCCCGAAGGACATCCTGGAGCAGTTTACCCTTCCCTTTCACGTCTTTATCACCCAAGGCGGCACCATTCGAAACGGGAAGCTGTGGTACACCTTTGGCTTCGGCAGAGAGGAATACCCCAACGCCCTGCGAATGATTGATTTAAAGGAGAAAAAATACGAGCTTTGTGAGGATCTGGGGGACACCCCCTTTGCCGACGAAGAGGTGGAGTGCTGTGCCTTCTACCGGGAAAAGCTCCTGATCAACACCCAGAAATGCAAAATCTTTGAGAGGCTGTAAGCCCCCATCGCACCTGCAACACAAAAACCCAAAGAAAGGAAAAAGGGAGCACGAAATCACCGTGATCCCCGAAAAAAATAATGAAACGAATTCTCGCCCTGATTCTATGCCTTACGATGCTTCTTCCCCTTGCCTCGTGCACGCAAACACCGGAGAAAACGAAGGCGACCGAGCCCGCCGCCGTGGAAAAGACGGAGCAGAAGACGACGGAGCCGACGGCCGAGGAAACAGAAACGGAAAAAGCCCCCGCCGTAGAATACAACCACGTGGTAAACGATCCCCTCACCTGGGATGACGTCAATGCGATCCCCATTGCCAATTCCTCGATGTCCACCGAGGAGCTTCGGGATATCTGCGTTCGCTTCTTTGATCTTTCCATGACCTTCACCTGGATCCCCGATCGGGATTATAACTACGTGGTGGAAAGTCAAAACTTCGCAAGAGTGCTGGAAAAGGGCAAGCTCACGGGAGGGATCCCCTACATCACCATCGGCTACGGCAACCTCTACCGCATTATGGATTCCTACGATTCCGAAACCGGTATTCTGAATATGTCCCGCTTTATGGTAGAGCCCAAGGTGCTCGGAAACGCTTGCTCTGGCGGTGCCACCATGGGCTGGGCAAGATGCATCAACTCCATTCCCCGATTCCAGTGGACCTGGGGTATGACCCACGCCAACGGCTTTTTGAAGGTGGGCCCCTACGAATACGACCTGACCCTGACCGAAATCGGCAGAGAAAAGGATGACTACGGCGCTCCCGAGATCGTCGCCTCCAACGGCGAGCAGGTGATGTTTGAGTCCTACGCCGCCACGCACAAGGCCGACGGCATTGTAAACACCGGCCACGTGAGAATGATCAGCGACGAGCCCATTGTCGTGCGCAACGCCGACGGCACCATCAACGGAAAAGAAAGCTACTTGATCTGCCACGATCAGATCTGCTATAATACAAACGAGGAAAAATACGGAAGAGTGCAGTCGGACGGCACGCAGTATCACATCGCCGGCGGCAACAGCTGGAAGTATTCCTTTGCCGAGCTTTTCAGCACCTGCTATATTCCCTTCACCTTTGCGGAATTCCTCGGTACCGATCCCGTGGAGGATGCCGCCGTTGCCTTTACCCATACCGCCGAGGGTGCTACCGTTCACGAACTGAGCGTTTCCACCGTCAGCGCAAACTATCTGGTGCTTGATTTTTACATCAAGGTAAAGGACGGAGACGGCAAGGAGGTCTTCCGCTATTCGAAAAACAACAACGGCTTTTTGAAAAACGATATGGCACTGAAGGGTGCGATCCCCTCCAGCGCACTTCAAAAATTTGCGGACGGAAGCCACACCGTTGAGCTTTCCGTTCAGCTCGGCAACGGCTTGAGACCGGTCTTCTATACCGGCATCCTGAAGGCAGAATAAAAAAAGCGAGCGTCGCTCGACAAAAAACGGAATGGAGAAGCTATGCGTACACGCACACTGATAACAAAGGCGCTTTTTTCGAAGGCAGAGGAGACCCCGTCTCCCGTTTCCTTGCCCCACACCTGGAATGCTCTGGACGGGCAGGACGGCGGCGACGATTATGAGCGCAGGGAATGCACCTATCGGATCACCCTGCCCGCTCCCACGGAAGGAAAGCGGCAGTTCATTGAGTTTTTGGGAGTCAACCACAAGGCAACCGTTTCTTGCGGCAAGAGAGAGGTCGGCACCCACGAGGGAGGCTTTTCCACCTTCCGTTTTGAGTTGACCGAGGATATAGCCTGCGGCGAGCGGGATTTGACCGTCAAGGTCTCCAACGAACCGAGCCACATCTATCCCCAAAGAGCAGACTTTACCTTTTACGGCGGGATCTACCGTGAAATCGCCCTTCTGGAGGTGGAAAAGGCACATATTTCCCTGACAAAATCAGGCAGCTCGGCGGTTTTTGTCACCCCTAACCACACGGGAAGAACCCGACTGGACGTATTCACCACCGACGCTGAGGGCTGTCAGCTTCATCTGGAGCTTCTGGACAAGGAGGGCTGCACCGTCGGAGAAACGACGCTTGCGGCAGAGGAGCACAGCGTTTGGGAAACGGTGGTTCCCTCCCCTCACCTTTGGCACGGCATCAAGGATCCCTATTTGTACCAAGCGCGGGTGTCCCTGCTTTGCGACGGCGAGCTTCTGGATCAGGTCACGGAGCGCTACGGCTACCGAAGCTACCACGTGGACCCCGAGAGAGGATTTTTCCTGAATGGAAAAAGCTTCCCCCTGCGCGGAGTTTGTCGCCATCAGGACAGGGAAAATATGGGCTGGGCGATTACGGAGAAGGAGCATCGCGAGGATGCGGAGCTCATCCGCCAAATCGGTGCCAACACCGTCCGTCTTGCGCACTATCAGCACGCACCCGTTTTCTACGATCTGTGTGACGAAATGGGCTTTTGCATCTGGGCGGAGATCCCTTTTATCAGCCAGTTTATGGCGGGGGATGCGGCAAAGGAAAATTCCCTTTCCCAAATGGCAGAGCTCATCACGCAAAATTATAACCGTCCCTCCATTATCGTGTGGGGCATTTCCAACGAGATCATCATCGGTCCGGAGAACGAGGCCCTGTATCGGAATCTCTGCGATCTCAACGCGCTCTGCAAGAGGCTGGATCCCGGTCGCCTTACGGTGATGGCTCAGCTTTCGCGGACGCCCTATATCCACCCACACAATACCATTACGGATCTGGTCAGCTACAACAACTACTATGGCTGGTACAGAGGTGCCACCGAGGACAACGGCCCCAAAATGGATGAATTCCACGCTCTGTACCCCCATAAGCCCTACGGCCTTTCCGAATACGGAGCAGATCACGTGATCACCTGGCACTCCGCCCGCCCCTTCGGGCACGATTATACGGAGGAGTATGCCCTCGCCTATCACCACCACCTGCTGAAATGCTTCGAGACGCGCCCTTGGATCTGGGCAACCCACGTTTGGAATATGTTTGATTTTGCGGCAGATCAGCGAAATGAGGGTGGAGTCAAGGGTCGCAACTGCAAGGGCCTTATCACCTATGATCGCAAAACGAAAAAGGACACCTTCTTCCTCTATCAGGCCTATTGGTCCGAGACTCCCATGGTTCATATTGCGGGACGGCGCTTTGCGGACCGAGCCCCGGACGAGCGAAGCGTGACCGTCTATACCAACGAAGAGAACGTCACGCTGATCCTGAACGGGAAGGAGTACGCCACCCTTGCAGCCGAGCATCACGCAGTCGAATTCCAAAGCCTGCCCCTTCTGGACGGGGAAAACATCCTGACCGCGCGAACCGCTTCGGCAGAGGATACCGTCACCCTTTACGGGGTAGCGTCGCACAATACCGCCTACGACGTTCCGGATATTACCGCCGCAATGCAAGCGGGCAACTGGTTTTTGCAGGAGGATTCCGCCACCGATCTGGGGGACGAGGGCTGCAGCATTCAAATGCCCATAAAGGAGCTTTATGCCATCGAGGAGTGTGCTCAGATCCTTCGAGGCTGGATTATGACCTGCGACGCTCTTGACATCAATCAAAAAATGACCTTTTGCAACAAGCTTCCCAACTGGGCCCGCAGGCCCTTGGGACAGAAAAGCATCCTTGCGATGCAATCCTTCCGCGTTTGCTCCGAAGAGGATTTTTCTACCCTGGATCGAAAGCTTCGCACCGTCCGCAAGCCAAAATAACGACCATTGAGAGGACAAGCTGAGAAAAACCATCCGTGAAGGATGGTTTTTCTTTTGGGGAAGGGAAGGCAGGGACTTTATGAGGCCTTGCCCCGCTTCCCAACGGGGGATTTATGGGGCCTTGTCCCATACCCCACCAAACTTTTTTTCAAAAAAGTTTGGATCAAAAAACTTCAAGGTAAATTTTTCCTTCTTTGCTCTAAGCAAGAAAGCACATTTTTCCCAGAAGACACAGAACCGTCCGCTGTCTTCCTTTTTTATGCCATTTTGAGGGACAAAAAGGATGCGGTATGGGGGAGATAACAAAAAAGCATACGACAAAAGTTGACTTTTTTTGAAAGTGTGGTAGAATGAATGAAACGATAACAAATCGTTTACAAATTGTAACAGAACAGGAGAAATAAAAATGGCAAACAACCTTGTTTACGGCATTCATGACAAACCGAAGTTTGGCAGTATGCTCGTTTTTGCACTGCAGCAGGTGCTTGCGATTCTAGCAGCCACCATTTTGGTTCCCACCATCATCGGAAATGGGATGAGCCAGTCCGCCGCGCTCTTCGGCGCAGGAGTCGGCACCCTCGTGTATCAGCTCTTCACCAAGTTCCGCAGTCCCGTGTTCCTCGGCTCCTCCTTCGCCTTTATCGGCTCGATGTTCGCCGCCTTCGGCGGTGCCGTTTCGGCCGCGGCAGGGTATGCGGGCCTGATCCTCGGTGCGGTTTTCGCGGGCCTTGTTTACGTGCTCATCGCCGTAATCGTTAAATTTGCAGGCGTTGCCTGGATCAACAAGCTGATGCCCACGGTGGTCATCGGCCCCACGGTCGCACTGATCGGTCTTTCTCTCGCGGTAAACGCAGTCGGAGACCTGACCACGGGTAAGGTCATGGTGGAAAAGACCGAGCAGATCATCGTGGACGGCGAGATCGTGGACAGCGTATCCATGGTTTCGGGCTGCAGCCCCTACGTCGCCCTTGCCTGCGGTCTGATCACCCTGTTTGCGATTTTTATGTTCTCGGTTTACGGTAAAAAGATGGCAAAGCTGATCCCCTTCATCCTCGGCATCGGCGTCGGCTACATCGTAGCCTCCGTCTTCACCGCCATCGGCATCGCAACGGACAACGTTGCCCTGCAGGTGATCAATTTCAGCGCATTCCGGGATATGCAGATCTTCACCGTTCCCGATTTCACGTTCCTTGGGGCTCTTGAAGGCATCAAGAGCATCGACGGTGCGTACATCGCCACCGTTGCCGTGGCCTACGTTCCCGTTGCATTCGTGGTATTTGCAGAGCATATCGCAGACCACAAGAACCTTTCCACCATCATCGATGCGGATCTGTTGGAGGATCCCGGCCTGCACCGCACCCTGCTGGGTGACGGCGTCGGCTCCATCGCGGGTGCCTTCTTCGGCGGTTGCCCCAATACCACCTACGGCGAATCGGTCGGATGTGTTGCCATCACCCGCAACGCCTCCGTGGTGACCATCACCACCGCCGCGATCATGTGTATGGTCATTTCCTTCTTTGGGCCCTTCGTAACCCTCCTTGCGTCCATCCCCAACTGTGTCATGGGCGGTGTTTGCGTGGCCCTCTACGGCTTCATTGCGGTTTCGGGTCTGAAGATGATCCAGCAGGTAGACCTGGGTGACAGCAGAAACCTCTTCGTCGTTTCCGCCATCCTCATCCCCGGCATCGGCGGCTTGAGCCTTACCATCGGCAAGATCACCGTTACCACCATCGCCTGCGCCCTGATTCTCGGAATCGTTACAAACATTCTTTTGAACAAAGGGAACAAGTCCGACAAAAAAGGAGCCTGAACCATGAAGCATTACGACAACGTAGTTATTTTTGATCATCCGCTGATCCGCCACAAGATCGCCATTTTGCGGGATGAGCGCACCAGCATGAAGGAGTTCCGCGAGCTGGTGGAGGAGATCACGACCCTGATGACCTACGAGAGCCTGAAGGACGGGGTTATGACCACCGAGGTCGAGGTGAAAACGCCCCTTGAGGTCTGCACCCAGAAGGTCGTGGTGGACAACTCCATCGTGATCGTGCCGATCCTCCGTGCGGGGCTCGGTATGGTGAACGGCATCCACGTGCTGTTCCCCCTTGCAAAGGTGGGGCACATCGGTATGTACCGCGACGAAACCACCTTTGAGCCGCAGTCCTACTACTGCAAGCTGCCCGTGGGCATTGAGGACAAGCTTGTGCTTGTGGTTGACCCTATGCTGGCGACCGGTGGCAGCGCGTGCGACGCTATCCAGCTGCTGAAAAGCCGCGGCTGCAAGAATATCAAGTTTATGGCCATCATCGGCGCACCCGAGGGTGTTTCCCGCGTGGCCGAGGCACATCCGGACGTAAAGATCTACGTTTCCACCCTGGACAGATGCCTGAACGAAAACAAGTATATCCTGCCCGGCCTTGGCGATG